>CAZQNI010000390.1:0-1971 GCA_964594255.1 uncultured bacterium
GATTTAATGTAAATATGGATAAGGTAGAAAAGGCTCCTATCGCTTGCGGTAATTCCAAAAAAATAGCGGGTGAAAGAATAATTGTGGTAGGAGAGGCTGCCGGCCAGGTTAAAACAACAACGGGAGGAGGAATATACTACGGTCTTATCGGCGCTTCTATAGCCAGGGAAATCCTTTTAAAAGCCGCTAAAACGAACGATTTCTCGGATAATACTTTAAAAGAGTATGAAAAAATATGGGTTGATAGGATGGGTGATGAGATAAGAAACGGTATTATGGTAAGAAATGTAGCATCAAAGATTACTCCCCAGTTAGTTGACAATGTTTTTGGTTTTTTAAAGAAAAACCCCTCTGTAAAAGAGGAATTAGAGAATAGATTCTGCTTTGATTATCATCAAGATATTATTAAATCCGGTATTAAGTTTTTTCTTAATAAAATACCTAACAAGTTTTCTTCATTTACTTCTATATTTAAGTAGACAATAGCGCGGCACGGAAAAGCCGCTAAATTCAAAAATCAAACATCAAAATGCAAAATTACATATTATAAGAAGTCAGGTTGTTAGCTGTTAGCCTTTCGCCTTTAGCTTTTATTTGAAAATAAGCTAAAAGCCAACAGCCAAAAGCGAAGAGCTTATTTTATTGGTGAAAACTTCAGCAGAAGTACATCGTGGGGTGCAATTTCGTATTTGAAATCTTCGTAATCCTGTTTTTGAATGTCTATCGTTCCTATGTTTTCTTTGTTCCATATATACCGGACTTTATATTTACTGTGTTTGCCCTTTAAAATCCATAAGTGATCCTGTTATTTTCATTTTGTCCCCTTGATTTTTCTTAACGAAAAACTTACTAAATTCTATTTGTTCTCCATTAATTTTTTCACGATCTTAGCAATACCCTTTGTTTCGCTAATCTTTTGACTTTGCCTTAAAAAGAATACACCAACCAGGATCAAGAATATAGCTCCGGAAGCTTCCGGGAAAAAGACCCGGAACACAACTCTATCCGTTAAGTTTTTTAAAGTTAGAAATACTGTATAGGCAAAGAGAAATGCGCCTGTTAACATAAGAAGACTTGAAATAATGAAATACCAGGATGGTTCCGTGGCTTTTTCGGAAGAGCTTAAGGAAGTCTCCAATTGTTGTTTTTCAATTTGTGTTAATTGAACATTCATTGTTTACCTCCCCGTTTTCATATTTTTTTATAAGTTAACCAATTCGCATCTTATATCAAGCGGGTTTTCGCTTTGATTTAATCATCAAATTTTAAAACAAATCCTCCGTTTCCTTTAAGGTTTATTTCAAGCGGGTCATTTGGAGTGTAGGTTATTTTTTCGATATTAAAGGAACGGTTATCTTTGCCGTCGGTTATTAACGTTCCCGATTTTGTATCTTTAATAAAAGGAAATTTGCATTTTAAACTTTTCTCTGTATTTTCCCCATTAATTCCAGCAACATACCAGGTATCACTGGATTTACGGGCAATAACCACAAACTTACCCGGAAACCCATCTATGAATTTAGTATCATCCCAATAATCGGGAATTTCTCTTAAGAAATTCTTAACATAATCCGGGACCTTTGTCATGCCTTTAGGAGTTTCGGCAAAATGTTGTATACCTGACTGGAAAATGACCGACAGTGCGAGTTCGAAAGCGTTTGATGTAATTCGTTTTATACCGGGAACTTCCGAGAAACATACCGGTGTAAAGTCCATAGGATCGAAAACATTACGGGTAAATGGTAGCATACACGAATGATTGGGTTCATTGTCCGCGTTTAATTGTTCAAAAGTTACATATTCAAAACCTCTTACCGCTTCTACCGTTACCAGGTTCGGATAAGTACGCTGCCATCCTCTGGGTAACGTGGCTCCATGGCAGTTTACCATAAGTTCATATTCTGCCGCATCCTCGAAAATATCCTGATAATATGACATAACGGATTGACCATCACCTCCGAAGAAATCTAC
>CAZQNI010000391.1:0-1967 GCA_964594255.1 uncultured bacterium
AAAAGTGCTTCTATTGAGGCGGAAGTTCTGGAAAAGAAAATTAATGCAGTGAAATCCAAATTGAATGAACAGCAAAAATCTTTACTTACGGAAGCTTCTCAAACCTCGTATAGCGTTCTGGTAGATTTAAAGAGACAACTTACTAATCTGGAAAACGAAAAAGCTAATCTTTTAATCCAGGGATATGTTCCTGAAGACCAGAAGATACTGAAAATAAACCATTCGATTCAATCCTTAAAGGATAAAATGGGTACGGTGGTAAGGGACCTTTTGCAGAAGGAAGGAACTCTTGATCCTTTAGTCCAGATGGAAGATTTTATGCAGCAATCAGTCAATTTGACGATTGACTATGCTGTTGCCAAGAGCAGGATTGAAGCATTGGATGAGGCTTTAAGATATTATAAAAACAAACTTAATAGAATACCAAAGCGAGAATTAGAACTTGCTAGACTGGAAAGGGAAAAAGAAGCGAATAAAAAGATATATCTTATGCTTCTTGAAAAAAGAGAGCAGGCTCAAATCACGGAAGTTAGAGAAAGCGGAGGCATTTCAATTCTTGAGCTTGCCAGACTTCCAAAGGGTCCGAATACGATGTCCAAGGTTAAAAAAAGTGTGTTGTTTCTTATACTTGGCATTCTAATAGGTATCGGAGGGGGATTTGTCGTAGATTATGTGGATTCTGCTGTGAGGGATGAATTTGAAATCACCAGAATTTCAGGACTGCCGATTCTTGGGAGAATTCCTATTATTGAAAATGATAAAAAGGACAAAGACCATTCCAACGGGGACACCTTTGTATTAACAGAAAAAGAATCCAGAAGTCATATTGCGGAAGCTTTCAGAAGCCTGCGCGCCAACATTAAGTTGTCGAGAGCTGAAGGATTTCCTTCTTCTATCTTAATAACCGGACCGGACGCCGGTTCAGGAAAATCAATGATTGCTATAAATCTTGCTCTTTCATTCGTATCTTCTGGTAAGAAGGTTCTTCTGGTAGATACAGACCTCAGACGACCCGCAATTGAAAAATATCTGAGGATAAAGAAGGAAAAGGGTCTTACCGAGTTACTTGTAAATGAAGGAAAAGAAATTCAGCCGCTTTCTGTTGATGGTTTAAAAATCATTCCCTCGGGCAAATTACCTCCCAATCCGTCAGAATTACTGGATTCCGACAGGATGAAAGAACTTCTTAAGCAATGGAAAAAAGAATATGATATAGTTCTTCTTGACTCTCCACCCTTAATGACAGTAAGCGACAGCAGAATTTTAGCGTCCGAAGTCGAAGAAACATTACTCGTTGCGTCTTATGGAGAGACCAATCGGCATATGATTGCTCAGACTTCTGAGCTTCTGAAACAACTTTCAATTAAAGCACTCGGGTATATACTTAATAAGGTCGATATCCATAAAGAATACGGTTACTATGGATATTATTACGGATATTACTATCACAGTAAACCGGAAAAGAGAGAGGGCTAGCTTTTAGCTCTCCCTATGCAGTAGTATTCAAATCCCGAATCTTTTACCCTGGATGGGTCATAAATGTTTCTACCATCAAAGATTATCTTTTTATCCATTAATTCAGCAATTTTTTCAAAATCAGGATTTCTAAACTCATTCCATTCTGTAAGAATCACAAGAGCTTTTGCGCCACGAAGACAATCATAAGGTGTATCACCATATTCAATCTTGTCTTTGAAAAGTTCTCTGGCATTCTCCAAAGCTTTCGGATCGTATGCTTTTATATTAGCACCCCCAGATAGAAGAAGATTTATGGTTACAATAGAGGCAGCTTCTCTCATATCGTCGGTTTGTGGTTTAAAAGAAAGACCCCAAATAGCTATTTTTATTCCTTTTAGTTCGTTGAATCTTTCCTTTATTTTTTTAAACATTAACTTTTTCTGAGCTTCGTTTACCAAATCTACACTTTCGCAGATTTTCATTGGAAGACCATATTCCTTACCTTTTTG
>CAZQNI010000392.1:0-1960 GCA_964594255.1 uncultured bacterium
TTTTTTAAAACAAAGTTTGAATCAGGCTTTTATATTCAAAGAGGAGCTGTCCCTTAGTTTATTTGTTTTTCGTCCATGGCAAATGGAGGATTAATTCTTAATTGAAAAAGTCGGGAATTTATTTAAAATTTCACAGAGCATTTTAAAATAAATTGAGCGAAATAATTCGAGAAAAAGATAAAAAGACGGCACCATATGACACTATTACCATACAAAATTTACACCAATAAATAAAAAAGGCTTGTTAATTCGCGGAAAGTTATTATTATAGAAGTCTATATCGGATTTAGTTTAATTTAATAACAAAAAACCAAGATTTTAATATAGTATATTTGTTATCTTTTTTTAGTACACGTAAACTATGTTAGATCAGAGAGGAAATAAATCATGAAATCATTTAAAGATTTAGGCTTATCAGAAGAAATTCTGAATATTTTAAAAATAAAAGGCTTTGAGGAGCCAACGCCTATACAGGAACAAACTATACCGGTTTTACTCTCGGGGGAAAGGGATATTATAGGTCAGGCACGAACCGGAACAGGTAAAACTGCCGCTTTTGGCCTTCCATTGATTGAACTCCTTCGTGAAAGATCGAAAAATATCCAGGCAATTGTACTTACACCGACAAGAGAACTTGCAATTCAGGTTGCGGAAGAAATCAACTCACTAAAGGGAAGTAAAAAACTGCGAACCGTTCCCATTTATGGTGGACAGGCAATCTCCAGGCAGCTCAAAAGTTTAAAGAAAGGTGTCGACATTGTCGTAGGTACACCAGGAAGGGTTATAGACCACCTTAATCGCCATACGCTGAAACTGGATAAGATTTCTCATCTTATTCTTGATGAAGCGGATGAAATGCTCGATATGGGTTTTCTTGATGACGTAAAAAAAATCATGGAACACACAGCTAAAGAAAAAAGAACTATGTTATTTTCGGCTACCATGCCAAAAGAAATCATAGATATAGCAGAAAAATACATGGAAGAATATGATATTTTCAGGATAACTCATGGGGAGCTTACGGTCAGTCAGACTGACCAAATCTACTTTGAAGTGCATTCTGAAAATAAATTCGAAGCCCTGTGCAGAATTATAGATATCGAAGATGACTTTTACGGACTTATATTTTGCAGGACTAAAATTGATGTAGACAACCTTGCAAAACATCTAATGGAACGCGGTTACGAAGTGGACGCTCTACATGGAGATATGTCACAGCACTTACGAGAAAAAATATTAAACAAATTCAAGAAACATTTCATAAATATTCTCGTGGCAACCGACGTGGCAGCAAGGGGATTGGATGTTCAAAATCTTACGCATGTAATTAATTATGCCCTTCCTCAGGACCCGAAATATTACGTTCACAGAATAGGAAGAACCGGTAGAGCAGGGAAGGAAGGAATTGCTATAACTTTCGTAACACCGGAAGAATACAGAAAACTGAAATTTATTCAAAAAGCGGCAAAAACAGACATTCGCAGAGCACATATACCAAAGGTCAAAGACATAATAGAAGCAAAAAAACTCAAAATAAAATCAGATCTTGAAAAAATTGCAAAATCAGAGGTTAATGATGAATATATAAAAATGTCACAGGAACTTCTGCAAAACAATAGCGAACAAAACATACTCGCGGCTCTTCTCCAGTATACTTTTCAAGATGAATTGAATGGGAAAAACTACACGGAAATTAAAGATACTTTCGTTGATAATAAAGGGAAAACCCGCTTATTTGTAACTCACGGTAAAAAAGATGGACTAAATGCGAAAAAATTAGTGGAATTGATAGAAAAAATATGTAATGTTCCGAACCGGAAAATAAAAGATATACAAATACTCGACAAGTTTTCTTTTGTGACCCTTCCCTTTCATGAAGCGGAAATACTATTATCGCATTTCAAAAATAGAAAAGAAAGAAAAGGTTTGTTCGTAACAAAGGCAAAAAATAGAAAAAAGG
>CAZQNI010000393.1:0-1954 GCA_964594255.1 uncultured bacterium
TCTCTGTTCCTTTACTAAGCAAAGGAAAGATATTGGGTATAATAGAAGCTATAAACAAGAAAGATAAAACTCCTTTTAATGAAGAAGATTTAAATCTGGTTAGCAATTACGCAGAACACGCGGCTATTGCTCTCGAGAATGCAAATTTGGTTCAGAATCTCAAAGCAAAGGTTGGTCAATTAACACTTATTTTTGATATTAACAAAACTATTACCTCAATTCTTAATCTGGATAAGCTTTTAAAAAAGAGCGCAGAGTTGATTCAGAAAGCATTTGATTATTATTTTGTAGGAATAGCTCTAGCCAAAGGTTCTTATGCAATACTTAAAGGGTTCTCAGCAAAGGAAAATGTCAAGCCGGCGAAAAAGATACGAAAAGGGAAAGGTCTGGTCGGGAATGTATTGAAAGAACAAAAAATGGTCGTTTGTCTAAACACAGAAAAAGAGAGATCGTTTAAAGATTTTAGTGATAAATTTAAGTCTGAAATGGTTGTTCCCATAAAAAAAGGAGAAAAACTAATTGGTATAACAATTATAGGTTCTCCAAAGAAATACGCTTTTAATAAAGAAGAAGCTAAAATCATAAAAGAGGTTTCCTACCAGCTTGGTATAGCTATTGATAATGCAAGACTTTATGAGAAAATAAGATTGGCAACAATCACTGATGAGCTCACGGGATTGTATAATTCAAGGTATTGCAATGAATATCTGCCTGTTATCGTAGAAAAATGGAAAAAAGCGGAGAAAAAAGGAGCTGTGATTTTTATGGATCTGGATTACTTTAAAAATGTAAATGATAGTTATAATCATTTAATTGGAAGTAAGTTGTTACGTCTCGTGGGCAAAGAAATACAGAGCAAAATAAAAAATGAACAGCATGTTGGTATCCGGTACGGTGGAGATGAATATGTCGTAGTCCTGCGTAAGTTAGACCTGAAAGGGGCAATCGAATTTACAAAAATGCTTAAAGACTCAATATCAAAGAAGAAATTTCGTATAAAAGACGAGAAAAAAACAATAGAAGTTCAAATTAATGCAAGTTTTGGTATAGCATGTTATCCAACAGATAGTGGAAATTTCTATGATTTACTTCGGCTTTCAGATCTGGCTATGTACTATGTTAAAGGTAGAGGCAGAGATAATATAGCTTATATAAATGTAGAAAAAGCAATTTCATTGATTGATGAGCCAAAAGATACTTGACAGGTATCCAAATCTTCAGTTTCCTGTAACCTTAGCTAAAGTTGATAATCAGTATACCTCTCTTCAGAATAGTTTGCCTTCTGGAAGTTCGGTGGAATTCCTTGATTTAGGAGATGCGGAAGGGAGGAGAACTTACGAGAGGACACTGGTTTTCTTGCTTGATTATATTTCTAAAAAAAGAGAAGTTACTATTAAAATAGAACATTCTTACGGTAACGCTATATTTGGTAGATTCTTGAAAGGAAATCTGAATTTAAGATCAGTTAAGAAAGAAATGGAGGATTTAATAAAGGAGAATAAAAATATCGAGAGATCGATGCTTCCAAAATTAGAAGCCATGCATTATCTTTCCGGTAGGGAAGATGATATAAACATTCTTAAGAATCTTGCGGCATCCTATATTCCTGTTTATAACATCGATGAGTTTTCCGCCTACTTTGCCGGCCCTCTTTTACCCAATACTGGCTTTATTTCTACTTTCGATCTGAAATCGGTAAGAGGAGGATTTTTGTTGGTCCTTCCTTCTAAAGAGGATCCGTTCAGTGTTGGTAGCGTTGAAGAAAGAAGAAAACTTTTTAATACTTATAGAGAGGCAGAAAAAGAAGCGGAAATTTTAAAGATATGGGGTGTTTCTCAGCTTAATCGATACATTGTAAGAGGAGAAATATCGGAGATTTTGAAGATTGCGGAAGTTATTCATAGCGAAAAAATAACCGGTATTTGCAAAAAAATTGTTAAAAAAAGAAGGAAAG
>CAZQNI010000394.1:0-1952 GCA_964594255.1 uncultured bacterium
GGGAGGCAAAGGCTCAGTTCTTGGCTCTCTAATAGGAGCTTCCATTATGGGTGTTCTTGCGAACGGACTTGTGCTTTTGGGAGTCTCCGCTTTCTGGCAGCAGGTAATTCTGGGACTGGTTATAATTATTGCAGTAGCAGCAGGAAGTATGCGAAGAAAATTATTCAGTAAGGGAGAATCATGAAAAATTACGCTATAGGTCTTGATTTCGGAACCAATTCATGCCGCAGTCTGATTGTAGATTTATCTGATGGAGCTGAACTTGCAAGCCACGTTTTCCCCTACCCTTCGGGACAGGCGGGAATTCTACTCGACCCAAAAGAACCCAATCTGGCAAGACAAAATCCGCAGGATTATTTAGACGGAATAAAAGAAACAATCGTTTCCGCAATCTCCAAAGCGGAAAAAGAAAATTCTGAATTTGACGCTGCAAATATTATTGGTATAGGCATAGACACAACAGGAAGCAGTCCCATGCCTGTCAACGGCGAAGGAACTCCTTTATGTTTTTTACCTGAATTTAAAGATAATTTGAATGCGATGGTGTGGCTCTGGAAAGATCACACGGGACACTCGGAAGCAACTCAGATTACATCCCTCGCAAAAAAGATGCGACCAGAATATTTAAGTAAAATCGGTGGCACTTATTCATCCGAGTGGTTCTGGAGCAAAGTGTTGCATTGTTACAATACAGATCCGGATGTCTTCAATGCGGCAGAAAGTTTTGTGGAAATCTGCGACTGGATACCTGCAGTATTAACAGGAGAAATTAACCCGAAAAAAATAAAAAGAAGCATATGTGCCGCGGGTCATAAGGCTATGTACAACGAGTCATGGGACGGTCTGCCCGATAAAGAATTCCTCTCAAGTCTATCCCCTGCTATTGCAGACCTTAGAGATAAATTATATGAAAAAGCATTTCCTTCTGATCAGTTAGCAGGGAAACTATCAAATGATTGGGCGGCGGCGCTAGGTTTAAAGCCCCGAATCGCAATCGCGGTAGGAGCTTTCGATGCGCACATGGGGGCTGTCGGAGCCGGAGTAAAACCCGGCACACTGGTAAAGATACTTGGCACGAGTACCTGTGATATCATGGTCGCACCAAATGATAAAAAACTTTCTGATATACCAGGCGTATGCGGAATAGTCGATGGTTCTGTAATGCCGGGCTATTTTGGAATCGAAGCGGGACAGTCTGCTGTGGGAGATATCTTTTTATGGTTTGTAAATAATCTCGTCCCCGAAAAATACGGAAAAACGGTCGATGAAAAATTCGAAAATCTGCTCATAGAAGCCGAAAAGCAAAAAGTGGGCGAGCACGGACTTCTTGCACTAGATTGGAACAACGGAAACCGTACTATACTTGTAGACGTACGCCTTTCGGGACTGCTTCTCGGACAAACACTTCATACCGAACCGCATGAAATATATAGAGCTTTAATCGAAGCGACCGCATTCGGAGCCTTAACAATCATAAACAGAATAGAAGAATATGGTGTCCCGGTCAAGGAAATCGTAAATTGCGGCGGATTAGCTTCTAAAAATCCTTTTTTAATGCAAGTTTACGCGGACATCACAGGACGTCCAATGAAAGTCTCAAGAAGCGAGCAAACTCCAGCGCTCGGGGCAGCAATCTTTGGAGCCATAGCCGCGGGAAAAGAGATAAGTGGTTTTTCAAATATTCAGGAAGCTCAAAATAAAGTAACCGGAACAAAAGAGACCTTCGAACCAAATTCAGCCAATAATTCAATCTATAAAAAACTATACGCATTATACAAACAATTACACGATGCGTTCGGAACAGAACAATGGTCAGGAAAAATGCACAATGTTATGAAAGATTTACTAATAATAAGGGACCAACAAAGGAAGAAAGAATAATGTTAGGCAATTTAAAAGAAAAAGTATTCATCGCAAATCTTGATTTAGTAAGGTATAAACTTGTTACATTA
>CAZQNI010000395.1:0-1946 GCA_964594255.1 uncultured bacterium
TGTCCTTTCTTTACGGAAATTATCTTTCTCTAACAAATTTTACCAACAAAGACTTTGAAAGAGTTTCCAAATTGAAACTCAGTCCTCTTTATATTTCCGTCCACACAACAAACCCGGAAAAAAGAATTGAGATGATGAGAAATAAAAAAGCGGGAAAGATAAAAGAAGACCTGAATAGGTTATGCGAAGTAGGAATAAAACTGCATACACAGATTGTTCTTTTGCCCGGTGTAAACGACGGAGAATTTCTTCATGAAACAATAGAAGATCTTCTCTCGCTATACGCGGTCGATTCTATTGGTATTGTCCCCGTGGGATTAACTGCACTGCGAGACGGTCTGCCTTATATTAAGCCCCCTACTACAGAATGGATGAACGATGTGATAAGATTAACCGACCCGTATCAAGAAGAAATAAAAAGAAAAAGAGGAAACACACTCGTTTATCTCGCAGATGAATTCTATATTAAAACAAAAAACACAATTCCATCTTCTAAACATTACGATGATTTTCCTCAATTAGAGAATGGAATCGGCATGGCAAGAAAATTCCTGGATGGACTGAAATCTTTAAAGGTGCCTGATTTTGATGGAAAAGTGCTTCTTGTTACAGGAACACTTGCCCATGATGTTATTAATAAACTTGCTGATAAATTCAGAAAAGCAGGAATAAAGACAGAAGTTATTTCCGTCAAGAATAGATATTTTGGGGATTCTGTTGAAGTCGCTGCCCTACTCGGAGGTTGGGATTTAATGGGACTTCTTTCTGTAAGGGATTTTGATGTTGTTATTTTACCTCCCGATATTGTTAACAGAGATGGAATGTTTATAGATGGATGTCCTCTTAAAACCTTAAAAGATACTTTGCGAAAAAAGATTATTGTCAGTCCTTATAATTTGTTGGAACTCGGGAATATCGAATGAATACAATTGCTATTGTCGGAAAGCCAAATGTGGGAAAGTCTACGCTTTTTAACCGCCTACTAAATAAAAAAAGTTCTATCGTAGATAAAAAACCCGGAGTAACAAGAGATAGAGTTTATGGGGTTGTTGAAAGAGAAGGAAAACCCCTGATTCTAATCGATACAGGTGGCCTTCAATTTTCCGGGGATCCCCTTGAAACTCAGATAAGAGAACAGATAAACTTTGCCCTGGAAGAAGCCGACATTGTTTTGTTGTTAGTGGATGGCAAAGAAGGTGTTTCTTCTCTCGATATGAAGATTACCGATTATGTGAGGAAAGCCGAAGGTAAAAAAGCCCTGGTGATAAACAAAATGGACAAAGGGAAAGACTGGAGTGCGCTATCCGAATTTGGTGAGCTTGTGCTGGATAAGACTTTTCAGATTTCCGCTCAACATAAATACGGCATTGAAAATCTACTAAAGTGGATCCTTTCAAATTGCGAGGAAGGAGAAATTGCTAAAGGTACAACCATAGGGGTTATAGGAAAACCGAATACGGGGAAATCAACTTATGTTAACGCTATTATGGGATACGAACGTACCATCGCAGAAGAAGAACCCGGGACTACAAGAGACAGCACAAACTCCTATCTGGAGTATAACGGAAGGGCAATAGTCCTTGTAGATACGGCAGGGCTTAAGAAAAAATCAAGATTAAAGGATTCTCTTGAATATTATTCTTTTCTAAGGGCTATAAGAACTATAGAAGAGTCCGATGTCGTTGTTGTTTTGATAGATGCGACAAAAAAAGTGAGCAAACAGGATAAAAATATAATAAGGTGGGCGGTCGATCGGGGAACCCCCGTTATTATACTTCTATCGAAGTTTGATCTTGTGCCTGAGGTGAAAACGAAACCAATCATGGAGTATTATGATAAAGAACTTTCGATTTTCGAGTGGATACCGAGAATAACTGTGTCGTCTTTAAAAATGGAAGGCATAGAAAGATCTTTGTCAGTTGCACTGGAAATTGCGGATAAATTAG
>CAZQNI010000396.1:0-1940 GCA_964594255.1 uncultured bacterium
GAATAATAATTCCTACCGCATGGATTAAGATGGATAACTTAACCTTCTCTTTAGAAGAAATAAAATAAAAAAAAACCTGAAAATCTGTGTCCTATTCTGTTTTTAAATTTTCAATTTGCAATTTACAACTTGCAATTTACAATTAAATACTGAGAAGTGTCTTAGTGCCTTTGTGGCTATGTTTTTTTCTCGACTTGACTGTTTAAGGTAAATAATTATAATTATTATATGATTTTAATTTTACTAACCCTTAGTAGTTGGGTAAGTCTTCAATCAAACACTGAGGAAAGCATTCGGTGTGATGTATCCGGAAATGGTTATGAAAATACAAGAATAGAATTTACTATTCCCGGTTTCTATCTGGATACGGTTACAATTAACGGCAAGAGTTATTCGAGGGTTAATATACCCGGTGTGACCAATTATATGAAAAAGGGTTACCCGCAGCTTCCCCGGATAGCTAAGAGCATAATCATTCCTGATGAAAAAGAAATAAAATTGAGGATTGTTCGGGAAGAAGTTGAAAGAGTAAAAGTTCCGCCGGTTATGCCCTCCAAAGGTAATATTTTACGAAGTGTTTCTCCTTCCTCTGTTCCATATGCTTTCAGCGATTTTTATTATTCTACGGATGTTTTTCCTGCAGAAGTGGCAAGTCTTTCGGAGCCTTTTATAATAAGGGATTTTAGAGGAATTACCGTTTATGTTAATCCGATACGTTATGACGCTCAAGATGGAGAACTTGTAATACTTAGAGAATTAATCGTTGAGATATATTCGGAAGGTTTTTCCTTATCAAATGCTAAAAACAGATTAGTGAAAAGGTCAATTTCTCCATCGTTTGAGAATTTATATAAGGATTTCTTTATCAACTATTCAGAAAGAAAATTAAGATATGATATGCTCGAAGAAGATGGTGGCAGAATGATTATTATATGTGCCGATCAGTATGTAACTGAAATGGATTCTTTCTTAGTCTGGAAAAGAAGGAAGGGAATTCCCACAGATTTATACAGTTTATCGGTGGTAGGAAGCGACACTGCTTCTATTAGAAATTTCATTAAGGAACAGTATGATGGTTTAGGTGTTACTTTTTGTTTGCTTGTTGGTGATGGAGATGAGCTTCCGCCTCCTGTTGGTAATGTAGGAAGAGCATTTGGAAGAGATGCTGATCCAGTTTATGCATATACAGATGGAGATGATCATTATCCGGATCTTTTTATAGGTAGGTTTTCATCTAATGGGGGAGAAGCGGATAATATAAGAAATCAAGTGATGCGAAGCATCAAATATGAAAGAAATCCGGAAGAGGGAGGAGATTGGTATCATAGAGGTCTTATGGTAGCAAGTGATGAAAGTGATGATGAAGATTCAATTATGGATAAGGAGAGATGCGAATGGCTGAAAGATACTTTAATTGACAATGTTTCTCCTTATTTTACATATACTGCTATTGATTCGAGTTATGACCCCTGGGGTACTGCTTCTATTATTTCCAGTGCTATAAATTCAGGGGTTTCTGTTATAAACTATATCGGACATGGGTATGTATACGGATGGCAAAGCGGGGGAGGGTTTTCCGTAAGTAATATAGCAAATCTTACTAACTATTCGATGTTGCCTCATGTAATTTCTGTTGGTTGTCGAGTCGGGGATTTTAAAGGTAGAAATTGTTTTTCTGAAGCTGCATTGACTGCAGGTACAGTGGAAGATCCTACGGGATTTATTGTAACATTAGGTCCAACTATAGATCAGACCTGGGTTCCGCCATGTGTAGGGCAGGAGGGCGTCGTTAACTTACTTGCGCATTACAAGGCGAATACCGCCGGAGGTATATATTTTAACGGTCTGTGCTATATGATTGAACAGTGTGGAGGTGATACTTCCGATGACGGCGTAGAAATTGCTCAGACATGGCATATTTTCGGTGATCCTTCTATTCA
>CAZQNI010000397.1:0-1936 GCA_964594255.1 uncultured bacterium
CCGGATTGGTGATTTTGTAGCCGAAGGAAAAGATATATACTCCTACAGATAAGATTAAAATTACAGTGAGAGAAGGAAATCTCTTTTTATTTGAAGGCCTTTTTTTACTTGCCACTCTTTATTGTTGTCCCTTGGGGGATTTTTTTATTCGTAAGATAAACAAAAGGTTCAATAACGCAATCTGTTCCAATAACCGTATTTCCTCTCAATACAGTGTTAGGATAAATAACCGTGTCTTTCCCTATTTCTACCTGCGGTTCTATAAATACTGTATCTGGCATTAAGATGGTTACACCTTCTTTCTGGAGAGCTTCTATCTTTTTTTCTCTTAAAATATTACTTATATCGGATAAATCCTTTCTTGAATTAACTCCTTTTAATTCTAATGCGTTTCCATTCTTAAATCCCCCTATTTTACCCCCGTCTTTCCTTATAAGAACGATGACGTCGGTTAAATAATATTCACCCTGAGCATTATTAGGTTTTACCTTTTTTAAAGCTTCTCTTAGATGTTTTAGGGAAAATGCGTAAACGCCTCCGTTTACTTCTTTGATTTTCTTTTGGGATTTAGTTGCATCTCTTTCTTCTACGATTTTTGTTATTTCGTCTTTTTCTCTTACCACTCTACCGTAGCCACTGGGGTCTTCCGGATAAAAAGTCATTATAGTGACATTAAATGCGTTCTTTTTGTGGTAATTTAATAAATTTTTCAGGGATTTTTTGCTTAAAAGAGGTGTATCTCCGGAGAGAACAATTAAATTTCCTTCTTTATCTTCGATTTTGTTTAGGGCAACCCCAACTGCTGCTCCTGTTCCGTTTGGTTCTCTTTGAAAAGCGTATTTTATCCCTGGAAATTTATCTTTTAATTCTTCTCCTTTTTTGCCGTAAACGAGGATTATTGATTTTGAAGATATACTTTTCGCCAGGTCAATTACCCACTTTACCATAGATTTACCCATTAAGTCGTGGAGAACCTTGACTTTTTTTGATTTCATCCTCTTGCCGATGCCACCGGCGAGAATTATTATATGGAACAGCATTACTTTTTTTCTTTCAGTTTTAAGCTTGGTATGGTAAGCTTTACGGCTTCTTCGATTCTATTTATAAAATAAAAATTGAGACCTTTCTTGTACTCTTCCGGGATGTCTGCAATATCTTTTTCGTTATCCTTGGGTAGTATTACTTTCTTTATGCCCGCCATTTTGGCGGCGAGGACTTTTTCCTTTACTCCACCTATGGGCAGTATTTTACCTCTAAGCGTTATTTCTCCCGTCATTCCGTAGTCCGGTGATGCCGGTTTCTCAGCAATTGTGGATATAAGCGCTACTGATAGTGTGATTCCTGCCGAAGGTCCGTCTTTGGGTATTGCTCCTTCAGGTATGTGTATGTGAATATCTTTATTCGCGAATTTGCTTGGTTCAATATTGAAAATAGGAGCATTGGATTTAATGTAGGAAAGAGCTGCTCTCGCCGATTCCTTTAAGACTTCTCCTAACTGACCGGTTAATGTGAGATCCCCTTTCCCTTCCATTATTGTTGCTTCCACGAAATGTATTGTTCCTCCAGCAGGGGTCCAGGCAAGGCCGGTTGCGACTCCTATAGAAGGTTCTTTTTCTTTTGCTTCACCACGGAATCTAATGGGACCAAGATAATCCTCCAGTAATTTTTCGTCTATTTTGAAGGTTTTCCCTTCTTCTTTTGCAACCTTTTTTGCAATTTTCCTACAAGCTTTTCCTATCTCTCTTTCAAGGTTTCTGACTCCGGCTTCTCGCGTATAGTTGTTTATTATTTTTTTTATAGCTGCGTCAGTAAATACTATTTGTTTTTTAGTTAAACCATTTTCCTTAATTCTTCTTGGAACAAGATATTTATTTGCAATCTTGAATTTATCCGGAGCCGTATAACCCGGCATCCGGATTACTTCCATTCTGTCTAA
>CAZQNI010000398.1:0-1934 GCA_964594255.1 uncultured bacterium
CGCAAAAAGACCCCACGTTTTATGATACATATATCATGAACTATAACGTACCGGAATTGATCGATGGACCGGTAACAGTCAGTCACTGGAATATTATGCAGGCAGCCCTTGAAGAGCCTATCCAGTCAAAATTTGACTCAACAGTTGATATCGATGCTCTATCAGCTGCTACAAAAATAGAAAAAAAAGAATCAAAATAAAGGCTTTAAACTTGAAAAAAATAGCTGACCGCCGACAGCCGACGGCAGTGAAAACTCTGTATTTTCTGTGAGCTCTTTTTCTCTCTGTGTCCTCTGTGGTAAATCTTGGGGGTGGGGTTTCGACAGCGGTAAGCTGATAGCGTTTCCCCTCTGTGGTTCAATTTCTTTTGTTTTTACTGTCACACGTATAGTGTGTAGACGCGTAGTGTGTGCCGATATATCATTCGCTATGACAAGAAAAGAAGAGTTAAAGGAATTCGGTAAAAGATTGAGGGAACTGCGCCTTCAGAAAGGATACTCTCAGGAAAAACTTGCTGAATTCGCAAGAATGCACAGAAACTACATCGGCATGGTGGAGAGAGGCGAACGAAATATAACTCTTCTCAACATAAAAAAAATTGCTCGCGCATTAAATATCGAAACGAAAGAACTGTTTAACTAGTTGCTGTTCTTTTTTATAAGTCTTCTAATAGTTTCGCAGTTTTTACGTTTAGAGTTTTAGCGATTTTCTGAAGATTGCTTAGCGTCAGATTCTTTTCTCCTCTTTCGACCGCTCCAATATAAGTACGATGCTTTCCGGCAATTTTACCGAGTTCTTCCTGCGTTAATCCTCTTTTAAGCCTTTCTTCTCGCACTTTCTCGCCAAATTTAATTAACAATGGACTTTTTCTCATAATCCAAAAGATATCAATAACACACTATATGTCTACCCACAATAATTAGCACCTTGACAATTATAATTATACCCACTATAATAGTGCATGAAATTAAAATGAAAAAAATATTAATTGTCGATGACAGAATGGAAGTGCTGAAGATGCTTGGGCGTTTTCTGGATAAAAAACGTTTCGCTGTTTATTTATCCGCTTCGGTTGAAAAAGCCCTGAGTTTGTGTAATAAAGTTAAATTCGATTTAGTGTTATCTGATTTTGACCTGGGAAGAAATTCTGGAATCGAACTCATAAATAAAATAAGGAAGAGGCATCCGAAAATAAAAACCATCCTTATGTCGGGAAGTTTCAGGTTTGATAAGGAAATGTTAAGAATAGAAAGGATAGACGCTTTCCTCCAAAAACCTTTTGAAGTTAAAGAATTGAAAACTCTTATTAAAAGAATTTTGGGGGTATAGGGAAAGTGGCTTAGAAGTTAGTTCGTAGTTCCTGGTTCGTTGTTCGTAGTGAAAACCGGTCTACCATCTGCGGTCATCCGTCATTCTTATTTACAGCCCAACGGACTAACCGTCCAACAGTCTAAATCTCTGTGCCTTCGTGTAAGATAAATTTAGGTGCTGTCTAAATATTACCATTGACAATATTTTAAGAGCTTTGTATATTTAGTTTAAAGGATAAAAAAATGGATAAAAGTAAAATTGTAAAGATACTTGAAGAAGTATATGCGGAAATCCGAGAAAAATATAAAGTCAGAAGAATAGGTCTTTTCGGTTCAATCGTCAAACACACTGAAAACAAAGATAGTGATATCGATTTGCTAACCGAATTCGAAGAAAGCGCAGATCTTTTAGACCTTATCGGACTTTCTGACTTCCTGGAAGAAAAACTCAAACGTAAAGTGGATATAGTTCCCAGAACAGCTCTACGTGAAGAACTCAGAGAAGCAATAGAAAAAGAAGCCGCATATATTTAATGAGAAACCACCAAATTTATCTAAGAGATATTCTTTTCAAAGTGAGAAATACTTCAATTTTGGGTAATTCATCGATGGGAGGTCCATGGT
>CAZQNI010000399.1:0-1934 GCA_964594255.1 uncultured bacterium
AGAAGGATTTGGAATCTATAAAAAAAGAAGAAAAAGAAACTAAAGAGCTTTTAGGGGAACAAGGGGTGGACATAGAGAAGGAAGAGGAGATTGAAGAGATCGAAGTAGAAGAAGTAGAGGAGAAGGCCGGAGAAGAGGAAGTAGAAGAAGAACCTTTACCTGAAGTTTCAAAAGAGGATATGATTGCTGAAGAGCTGTTTACAGGTAAGGAAAAAACCGTGGAAGAAAGTGAAAGTGTCATATCCAATGCTTCCGCTGCCGAAGAAGAAAACGAAGCTTTGTTGGAGACTCGAAAAGGGAACCCTAAGAGAGGAGCACAATTATTTGATTTGCCAAAAGAAAAAGAAGCGGCAAAGAAAGAACCTGCAGGGGGTTCTCAGGAAGAAGAAGATTGGCTTTCTTCCCTTGAGCAGGAGTTAAATGAGGAAGCTGAGGAAGAAAAAAACGTGGAAAAAGCGGGAAAGGCAGAAAGGAAAGAGGGAGAAGAATTGGTTTCGATATGCCCCAAGTGTAATTATAAAAACAGGCCTGACGCATGGTATTGCGAGAATTGCGGTTCGGAGCTGACTTCTCCGGAGTAACAAGGAAAAGAAAGTTTATATTTAATCTTCTCGCGCCGTAAACGGATTGTTTAATCTACAAAAATACTCTTAACCCTTGACAAAAACGAGAAGTTAACTATTATACGGTACAAGTTTTATGTATATCTCTGAAATCCAAGATAAAGATAGCACGGGATTAGCAAATACAGCTCGGCGATTAGGTGTCTCTTTTACCGGTTTAGATAGAGAAGAGTTAATATTTTTTATTCTCAAGGAAAAAGCCAGTAAGGAGGGGCGTGATTTAATACGAGGTGTTATCGAAATTTTAAATGAGGGGTTTGGTTTCTTAAGAGCCAAGGAAAATGATTACACTCAGAGCCCCGAAGATATTTACGTTGCTCCGGCAATTATAAAAAGATTCGGGATAAAGACTGGCGATACAATAATTGGAGCGGTTAAACCTCCTCAAAATTCCGAGAAATATCATTCGATAGAAACCATAGAGAGTATCAATTATGCGCATCCGAGTGAAGCCAAAGATAGAGGTAATTTTAATAATCTTACGCCTCTTCATCCAAATGAGAAAATGAATCTTGAGACAGAAGATGAAGATATTTCTACGAGAATTATTGATCTTATTGCTCCGATTGGGAAAGGGCAGAGAGGATTGATCGTTTCTCCTCCGAAGGCGGGTAAGACTGTTTTGATAAAAAAGATAGCTCATTCTATTTCCGAGAATCATCCTGACATTCATTTAATGGTACTTCTTATTGATGAACGTCCTGAAGAAGTAACTGATATGGAAAGATCGGTAAATGGTGAAGTGCTTTCTTCAACTTTCGATCAATCTCCGCAGAGGCATCTACAGGTTGCAAGATTAACGCTTGAGAAAGCAAAAAGGTATGTGGAAATGGGGAAAAATGTGGTTATCTTGCTTGATTCGATTACCAGATATGCCCGTGCAAGTAATTTGGTTGTACCTCATAGCGGTAAAACCCTTTCGGGCGGAGTTGATTCGAATGCTCTTAGGACACCGAAGAGGTTTTTCGGAGCTGCCAGGAATATCGAACAAGGAGGAAGCTTAACCATTCTGGCAACTGCGCTAGTTGATACCGGTTCCCGAATGGATTCAGTCATATTTGAAGAGTTTAAAGGTACCGGGAATCAGGAAATCGTTTTAGACAGGAATTTATCTAATCAAAGAATTTTTCCTGCGATCGATATTCTAGCTTCGGGTACCAGGAAGGAAGAACTTCTTCACTCATCTGATGTTTTGAACAGAATTTGGGTTTTGCGTAAGATATTAAGCGATATGGAAGACAACTCTGAGGCCGTTGAATTTTTAATATCAAGAATGAAACGCTCGGAAAACAATTCCGAGTTTTTACGTCT
>CAZQNI010000400.1:0-1931 GCA_964594255.1 uncultured bacterium
ATAGCAGACCCGCATTGGATTTACCCCGGAGAAGTATTTGTAATACCAAACGTTCCGGCAGAACAAGTTTCAAAACTTCCTGTTCAAGAAGGGATAGTAATGGAAGTAAAAGGAACAAAAAGTAAAGTACAGGAAGAATTAAAGACAACGAGAGGAACAAAGGCAGGAGAAATGAGGGAAAAGATAGGAGAAGCTGTACTTTTTTCTGTTGTTCAAGCAGAAGATTACGCTTTCACCAGGAAAGCGGCTCTTCTGGCCGGCTTTATAACCAGAGACAGAAATCTGGGGATAGGAAAAATAAATAAGTTAATAAAAACTCTTCCGGACCTCAAGGGTTCATCCACTGTACTCGGAGATGACGTACAATTGAATATAGGAACTTCTGACGGTATTCAAGAAGGAAACAATTATGTAATATTCAAGTACGATAAAGGAGTAGGTCGCTACGGTAGGATTGTAAGAATAAAAGGCATTTTAAAAATCTTAGAAGCAGAAGAAAATGCTTCAACAGCAAGGATAACCGAGTCCTATGAAAAAATAGAGGCTGGTGACCAAATCATGGAATATACAGCTCCCGAAGTTGTTGTAGGTAACGCCCAACCAGCCGCCTACGAAATCGAAGGCAAAATAATCGCTTTTAAAATTAAAGACCCCATTATCAAGCCTTTCGCGGTAGTTTACATAGAACCCGGGAGTGGTTCGGTCCAATTAGGCGATGTATTCCTTATATACAAAGAAGGATCAGGAAATTTAATAGATCCCCTTGGAAAAATACAGATAGTAAATGTACGTGAAGAAACTGCCTCAGGATATATAACTTCTATTATGGGTAAAACCGAAATATCCCTTGGCAATAAAATAAGATTGGTTGGAAGAATTGGGGGATAAACTTAAGTCAGTAAAAATCTTCCGGGAAAAAAAAGAAAATAAAGAATTCGTAGCGGGAATAACTGCCTACAATTATCCTGTTGCGAGGATTGCTGATGAATGCGGAATAGATTGGATTCTTGTGGGAGACTCGGCAGGCACCTGCGAGATAGGATATCAGACCACTATTCCCGTAACAATGGAAGACATGATGACCTTTACAAAAGCGGTCGTCAAAGGTGTTAAAAACACTCCTGTAATCGTAGATATGCCTTTTTTATCTTTCCAGACTACTCCGGAAGAAGCAATATTAAACGCTGGAAAATTTCTCCAATTGGGTGCATCGGGTGTTAAATTAGAAGGAGTAAAAAAAATAGAAAATATAAAGGCAATTATAGATTCAGGAATACCGGTCATGGGACATATAGGTTTAAACCCTCAATACTACTTCCAAACCGGATACAAAGTAATAGGCAAAAATAAGGAAGAAATCAAGAAAACCGCAGATGCTGCAAAAATTCTTGAAAAAACAGGGGTTTTTGCAATTATTTTAGAATCAGTTACAACGGAATTATCGTTAAAAATCCTGAAACAATCTTCAATACCAGTTTATGGGATTGGAGCAGGCAAAAATCTCGACGGACAGATTCTTGTCGTAAATGATATTCTTGGTTTATCTTTTGATTTTAAACCAAAATTTTCAAAGCAATACGTAAATCTGGAAACAACGATACGAGAAGCCTTAATTCAATATAAAAAAGAAGTAAAAGAGGGCAAATTCCCCGACGCTAAACACAGCTACGATAAATAAAATAAAAAATTAAATATCAAAATGGAAAATTACAAATCAAAGTTTAAAATGAATAAAAAAAACAGAAAAACAACTAATCACACGAATAAAACAAATTTTTTTTTAGTTTTTGTGGTTAAGGGAAGGGGATAATTTTGCATTTTCGTATGTCATTTTGCTTTTTGATCTTTGATATTTCATTTAACAGTCAAACGGAATTGCATCGTAAAAAAATAAAATATATCAAACCCTAAACATTGAATGAGACTACAAT
>CAZQNI010000401.1:0-1911 GCA_964594255.1 uncultured bacterium
TCAGAGAAGCTGACAGACAGAATGCAAAATGGGTAATAATAATAGGAGAAGATGAAAGGAAAAGAGGGGTTGTTCAGTTGAAAAATATGGATAAAGGGAGACAAAAAGAAATTCCCATGGAAATAGATAAGATAGTAAAGGAATTGAAATGTTAAGAGATGTAAATTGCGGCGAGTTAAGGGCAAAAGATGATGGTAAAGTTATTTCTTTAGCCGGATGGGTCAGGAAGATTCGTGACCACGGCGAAATAATTTTTATTGATTTGTGGGACAGATACGGTGTTACGCAAGTGGTATTTTCCAGCAAAGATTTTGATCTTGCCGAAGTAAAAAAGTTAGGTCTGGAATGGGTGATAGCCCTGCGAGGTAAAGTAAGAAAGAGACCCACCGATATGAAAAACAAAGATATGCCTACCGGGGAAATCGAAGTCTATGCTTCGGGGTTAGAAGTTTTAAATGTCTCTGAAATCCCCCCTTTTGTTGTACAGGAAGACATTCAGGCGGAGAAAGAATTAAGGTTTAAGTATCGATATCTTGACCTTAGAAGGCATAAGGCGCTAAAGGGATTTATTATTCGGCATAAGTTAATGCAGGCTGCAAGAAGAGTTTTAAACGAAAGGGATTTTCTGGAAGTTGAGACTCCTATTCTTGCTACACCCACACCCGAAGGCGCTCGTGACTTCCTTGTTCCCTCCAGGCTTCAGAGCGGAAAATTTTACTCTCTTGCGCAGTCTCCGCAGTTGTACAAGCAGATTCTTATGGTCGGCGGTTTTGATAAATACTATCAGTTTTCAAAGTCTTTTAGAGATGAAGATATGAGAGGAGATAGACAGCTCGAGTTTACTCAGATTGACCTTGAAATGTCATTTGCCGCGAAAGAGGATATCTTTGCCGTCGGTGAGGATTTGATGATTGCTTTTTTAGAGGAAGCGCTTGGAGAAAAAATATCTACTCCATTTACTAAATTGACTTACAGGGAAGTTATGGAAAAGTACGGCACCGATAAACCGGATCTTAGGAATCCTCTTGTTATAGAAGATTATAGTGCACCTTCGAAAAGCGGAGATTTTGGAATTTTTAATTCTGCCCGGATAATTAAGGGAATTAAAGTAAAAGGTTCCTTCAGCCGAGGCGAAATAGGGCAGTTCGAAGAAATAGTAAAGGGTTCCGGAGCAAAGGGTCTTTTGTATTTGGTTAATGATGGAGACGATTATAAGGGTTCCTTTGTAAAATATTTTAAAGATTGTAGTGTTTTTAATTTGGAAGATGGAGAAACTCTTTTTCTGATTGCCGGGAATAAGGTAGGGGAAGTACTCGTTCCACTCGGTGATTTACGCGTTGCGCTTGGTAAAAAATTAGAACTCTTTGATAAGGGATGGAAATTTCTCTGGGTTACAGATTTTCCCCTTTTCCAGTGGGATGAAGAAAACAAATGCTGGATTCCCTGCCATCATATATTTACAGAGCCAGTCTCATTTACAGACGATGTTGAAAAAACTCCTGGCGAAATAATGGGAAAACAGTATGATCTGGTTCTTAACGGGGTGGAATTGGGCTCAGGTAGTATCAGATGTCATAATCCTGAAATTCAGTTGAAATTAATGAAAATTATAGATATAAATGAAAAAGAAGCGATGAACAAGTTCGGTTTTCTGCTAAAAGCACTCTCTCTTGGAGCTCCACCGCATGGAGGGATAGGATTGGGTTTTGACAGAATATGTATGTTTCTTGCAGGAGAGAATTCTATTACCGATGTAATTGCGTTTCCGAAAACCCTCAGCGGTCTTGGGCTTATGGAAGGTTCTCCCGGGTCGGTAAATGATGAAGATTTAAAAGAGTTGCATTTGGAAACAATGAAAGATGAGTAAGATAAGAGTTTATCCGGATTCAATTTTACATGAAAGGGCAAAGG
>CAZQNI010000402.1:0-1908 GCA_964594255.1 uncultured bacterium
GCAGTCTAATTGTGCATAGTTCACCATAACTAACACCACTAACGCCTTCCACAAAAAGAAGAGGACCGGAAATATCCGAAACAGCCTGGTATTCTACTCTCATGCTCCTACCTCCTCTTTAACGGTCGCAATTTTACCCACCGCATCTTTAATCTTACTCTGTAAAGCCTCAATTTTCTTTATTTCTTCTTCTTTAATATATTTCATACGTGCGATCTCTTCGAGAATATCAAGATTCTCCAATTTTTCAGGTTCAGCGTCATTTTTTTCGGACGCCCTATAAAAAGTTATAATTGCCTTAAGCATAAGATACTGTTTCTTTATTGAAGTATACGTATCAACCTCGTGAAACGCGTTTTGATGCAGGAAATCTTCTCTTATGATTCTCGCAGTTATAAGTATTCTCTTCTCCCTGGGAGAAAGCGCATCTATACCAACGAGTCTCACCATTTCTTGTAGCTCATCCTCTTCTTCAAGCAATTTCATTGCCTCTTGTTCTATTTCAAGAAAATCCTCGGCTACTTCCTCATTCATATAATCTTTAACGTTATCCGGATAAAGAGAATAAGAAGTCAACCAATCGATTGCGGGAAAATGCCTTGCATAAGCCAATTCGGCTTTCAAACTCCAAAAAACTTTTACAACTCGCAGGGTATTTTGAACAACCGGGTCAGATAAATCTCCACCGGGAGGGGAAACAGCTCCGATAACGGAAATAGCTCCTTCTCTATCATCATTCCCCAGACATTTAACTCTTCCTGCCCTTTCATAAAATTCGGCAATTTTACTACCGAGATAAGCGGGATAACCCTCCTCACCGGGCATCTCTTCAAGTCTTCCGGAAATTTCCCTCAAAGCCTCAGCCCACCTTGAAGTAGAATCAGCCATCAAGGCTACAGAATATCCCATATCTCTAAAGTATTCGGCAATAGTTATTCCCGTGTAAATGGAAGCTTCTCTGGCTGCAACCGGCATATTGGAAGTATTTGCAAGCAGAATAGTTCTTTTCATCAAAGGTTCGCCGGATTTCGGATCTTCAAGTTTAGGAAATTCGTTAAGAACATCGGTCATTTCGTTTCCTCTTTCCCCACATCCGATATAAACAACCACTTCAGCCTCAGCCCACTTTGCGAGCTGATGTTGAATAACGGTTTTACCGGAACCAAAAGGTCCCGGAACACTGGCTGTACCGCCTTTGGCAACGGGAAAGAAAGTATCTATAACTCTCTGTCCTGTAAAAAGAGGCATCACCGGCGCAAGTCTTTTCTTTACAGGTCTCCCTTTTCTCACTCCCCACCTCTGCTCCATTGTGATTTTTTTTCTCCCTTCTTCTGTCTTAATTATTGCCACAGCATCTTTTATTGTAAATTTTCCTTTGTTGATTTTCTCAATAGTCCCCTCCACACCCGGAGGTACCATTATTTTGTGCTCTATTAAAACTGTTTCCTTCACTGTACCAATAATATCACCACCAACAATTTTATCTCCCTCTTTTTTTACAGGATTAAAATTCCACTTCTTTTCGGGATCAATTGCAGGCATGGATATTCCTCTTGAAATAAAATTACCCGTTTTAGCCTTAATTTTATCAAGAGGACGCTGAATTCCATCATAGATAGATTCAATTAGTCCAGGGCCAAGACTCACGGAAAGAGGTTCTCCCGTAAGAAAGACCGGCTGACCTACTCCAATGCCCTCTGTCTCCTCATACACCTGAATGGAAGCTAAATCCTTTTCCAATTCAATAATTTCGCCAACAAGCTTCTCTTCTCCCACTTTGACGACATCATACATTCTCGATCCTTTCATATTTTCCGCAACAACAAGAGGTCCTGAAACTCTGATTATTTTTCCCTCACTCATTAAAGCCTCCTAAATCCATTCCAACAGCTTTCTTTACTATCTCTC
>CAZQNI010000403.1:0-1908 GCA_964594255.1 uncultured bacterium
TAATCCGCGGGTCGGGGGTTCGAAGCCTCCCTGACGCATTTTTTTAAAAAGAAAAGCCACTAAGGCACCAAGACACAAAGAAGAAAATGATTTTTCGTTATCTTTATAGTCTGTGGAATAAACTTTAAATAAACTAAATAAAAAAAGTTTTAAGGTTGATAATGGTGTCTTTGGTCATTTATAGCAATTAAATAACGTCTTAACAACGATATGATAAAGGAGGGGGAATTGGAGTTGAAAGACTATATAGATGAAGAATTAATTTCTTTACTCAAAGGTAAAAAGAAAGAAAAAATTCTGCTTGAACTAATAGATTCTATTTGTAAGAATAAAGAAATCCCCGATCATAAAGAACTGAAAGACGCTATATTTTATAGAGAAAAATTAATGAGTACCGGAATCGGTCTTGGAATTGCGGTGCCGCATGTAAGAATCAAAGGTATAAAAGACTTAATTGTGGCAGTAGGTATTTCTAAGCAAGGTATAACGGATTATGAAACAATTGACGGTGTCCCCGTTAAGATAGTTGTAATGATAGTTGCAGGTGAAAAACAACATAAATTATACATTAAGTTTCTTTCTCTTATCGTTTCAAAGTTAAAGGATCGTGAAATCAGAGAGCAGTTAATTGAAGCTAAAAATGAGAAAGATATTTATAGGATTCTAAACTCCTGAAAATAAAATGGTATTTGAATCTAAGCTGAATATTTTAATACTTATAGGGTTAACAATCTTACTGGGAACAACCGGATCACGTTTATTCAAAAAATTTAAAATACCTCAGGTTATCGCTTTTATTATAATTGGTTTCTTTCTTGGCGATTCTGTCTTGGGAATTATAAACAAACAAATGCTTTCTTCATTTTCTTTCTTTAATATTTTTGTTCTGGGAATTACGGGATTTCTAATTGGGGGAGAGTTAAAAAAAGAGATTTTTGAAAAATATGGCAAGCAATTTATCAATATACTACTTTCTGAAGGGCTTCTCGCTTTCGTCCTTGTCACTGTTCTTGTGGTCCTACTTGGTAATTTGTTTTTTGATAACACGAGCTTCGTTTGGGCCTTAGGGCTTTTGCTCGGTTCAATTGCCGCCGCAACGGCTCCTGCAGCAACAACTGATGTTCTGTGGGAATATAAGACACGAGGTCCTTTGACAACAACTGTTCTGGGGATCGTAGGGTTGGATGACGGATTGGGTCTCGTTTTGTTTGCTATTGCTTCAAGTATCACTTTCGCAATTGTGGGCACAAACGCGCCGGCAATATCTTCGGTGTTTCTTCATATCTTTTACGAAATAGGTGGGTCGGTTGGAATAGGAATCCTCGGAGGTTTGACATTATCTTTAATTGTGAGGAAAATGAGTGATAAATACGGAATAATTACTTTTTCTCTCGGAACAATAGTCCTGATCCTTGGCTTCTCAAAATTAATAGAATGCGATGTGCTTTTATCGGCTATGACGGCGGGTGTTTTTGTTACTAATTACATTCCAAGAAAAAGCGAAGAAGTTTTTGAATTGACAAATGAATTGATGCCAACTCTTTACATCCTGTTTTTTACTTTTTTCGGCGCCCAATTAAACCTTAAGAACCTAACTCTCCCGATAATAATGATCGCTATCGTATATCTGATTGGTAGGACGGCAGGCAAAGGGCTGGGAGCAAATTTAGGAGCTAGAATATCAAAAGCTCCCAAAACAGTCAGAAAGTATCTGCCCTGGTGCCTATTTAGCCAGGCTGGTGTGGCAATTGGTTTATCAATACTTGCCTCGCAACGTTTTCCGGGAGAGATTGGGAATTCGATAGTCATAATTATAACAACCACAACCTTTGTTGTTCAAATTGTGGGACCTTTGGCAATGAGAATAGCAATAACGGGAGCCGGTGAAGCAGGCTTGAATATTACCGA
>CAZQNI010000404.1:0-1905 GCA_964594255.1 uncultured bacterium
CAGACAATATCTCAGCCTTATATTGTTGCTTTGATGTCGGAGCTTCTTGATGTATCTGAAGAACATAAGGTGTTTGAAGTTGGTACAGGTAGCGGTTACCAGGCTGCCGTAATTTCGCGCTTTGCGATGAGTGTTGTTACAGTGGAAAGAATTCCGGAACTTTATAAAAAAGCAAAACAGACCTTGCGGAAATTGGGTTACAATAATATAACTGTAGTGATGGCGGACGGGAGTATTGGCTACAGGGAATATTCTCCGTATGATAGGATAATTGTCACAGCTGCTTCTCCTTCTGTTCCGGACGAGCTGATTGAGCAATTGACGGATCCTGGTAAAATGGTGATTCCTGTTGGTGATATGTTTACTCAGCAACTGGTCGTTTTGAAAAAAGAAGCTGGCAAAGTAACTAAAACTGATAGTATCGGAGTAAGATTTGTACCCCTAAAGGGTAGAAAAGGATGGGAAAACGGGGCGTAGCGCAGCCTGGTTAGCGCGCCTGCTTCGGGAGCAGGAGGTCGGTGGTTCAAATCCACTCGCCCCGAATTTAAAACAAAAAAACATCTACCACAGAGCTCACAGAGAAAAAACAAACACACAGAGAGCACAGAGGCTTATTGTTGTTTTACCCAACCCCACATCACAAAAAATTTATCTAACACAAAGACACAGAGAACACGGAGCCCCATCACATCCTATTTTTTGTCGACTTAAAATTCTTCACCTTGACTTTA
Source organism: uncultured bacterium (assembly GCA_964594255.1). Lineage (GTDB taxonomy): Bacteria > Hydrothermota > UBA3072 > UBA3072 > UBA3072 > JAFGHJ01. Next base: position 732 of record CAZQNI010000404.1, read on the forward strand.
ACTTTACGCTTTGTATTCTCTAAAAGGTAAACAGATTATGAAATTGAAGAAAGTTGGTGGATTTAGCATAGGAACCTTACTATCAAGAATAACCGGGATGGGAAGAGAAGTAACTTTCGCGTACCTGTTCGGCTCTTCTGCTTTGATGGATGCTTTCAGGGTCGCTTTCAATATACCCAATCTTCTTAGAGATTTTTTTGGTGAAGGTGGCATGAATGCGGCTTTTGTACCAGTTTTTTCGGAATATTATTCAAAAGAGGGAGAAAAAAGTGCAAGTGAATATTTATCTTCTTTTCTTCTACCTCTGACTATAGTCCTTCTTATTGTGGTTTCCCTGGGTATTATATTCTCTCCGCTTTTGATTTCTTTTCTGGCGAAAGGTTTTAGCAGTAATCCTCTCCAATATCAGGCTGCCGTCAAACTTACCCAAATAATGTTTCCTTTTCTTATCCTTATTTCTCTTGCTTCGGTGGTTATGGGTGTTCTGATGTGTTTTGACCGTTTTTTTATAACCGGAATTTATACGGTTTTCTTTAATATCTCGGTTATCTTATTTTCTTTTCTATTATATAAAAATTTAGGTATTTTTGGAGCCGCAACAGGAATTCTCGCCGGAGGCGTGATTCAGCTTTTATTTTTGCTTTTATTCCTTCCTAAAACCGGAATCAGGTTAAAAAAACCCCGGTTAGGTCACTCCGGTGTAAAACAATCGTTTCGTCTCTTGGTCCCAGTTTTTTTTTCATACGCGGCAACGAGAATAAATGTGGCTGTTACTCTTTTTCTCGCTTCCCTGCTTCCTGCAGGTAATATATCTCATTTGAGTTACGCTTACAGGATAATGCAATTACCTCTGGGGATGTTCGGTGTGGCGGTTGCTGCCGTTTCGCTACCTGAACTTTCAAGGAAAGCAGCCTCGAAGCTTGATCAATACCCTTACATATTAGCTTCACTAAGAGCTGTTTTCTTGCTTTCGGTTCCTTCGGTCTTCTTTCTGTTTTCGGTTCGCCTCTCTGTTGTACGAATTATTTATGAACACGGGGCTTTTCTCATGCAGGACTCGGTACAAACCTCTGCCATTCTTCTCTTTTATCTTCTTGGAATACCTTTTATAGCAGGAGCCAAAGTTATAGGAAATGTTTATTTTTCAAGAAAAGACACAAAGACTCCCATGAAG
>CAZQNI010000405.1:0-1903 GCA_964594255.1 uncultured bacterium
TCTTTTTTAACAATAACTTTTTTTCTCTTTCCCGATCTGAATTTTCCTGCTATCAGTTTAAATGAATCGACATAAGAAGAAGCCACTTCAGCCCAAATCATTTTTCTTCCATATTTATACGCCTTTCTTCTTATTTTATCTCTCTTTATTTCATTTTCCAGTAGATACTTAATAGCTTTCGACATTGCCTTAACATCTTCAAAAGGAACTATAACTCCACGGTCTTTATCGAGAAGCTCCAGTGCATGCCAGTAAGGTGTTGATATAATTGCTTTACCGCATGCAACCGCATAGGATAGAGTACCCGAAGAAATTTGTTGTTCCGAAAGATATGGAGTAATGTACACATCAGTCATTACCAAATATTTAATCAACTCATCAAGGGTTACAAAGCGATTGTGAAAAACCACATTTTTCTCTAGATGTTTTTTGTTTATAATATTTTTGAGCAAAAACCTGTATTCTTCGCCAAAATGGCTTTTTACATTTGGGTGGGTTTCTCCTAATATTATATAAATAACTTCAGGGAATTCTTTTACAACATCAGCCAAAGAATTAACAACAATTTCCAATCCCTTATTTGGACTTAGTAAGCCGTAAGTTAAGATCAAAAGATGCCCTTCCATATTAAATTCTTCTTTGTAGTACGAAGGATCTATAAAAGGCACATCAGGTGCTCCATGGTGTATTTTTTTTATTTTAGATTTAGGAACACCATAAATTTTAGAAAGCAACTCAAACCCTTTATCCGCCAACACAACAACTTCTGTTGAAAGCTTGCATATCTTTTCTAAAACCCGTTTTTGATTTTCCGATGGGTCTATCAATATAGTATGTAAAGTTGTGATTACAGGTTTTTTTAAATTTTCCAGGAGAGATAAGACATATTTTCCGTCAGGACCTCCATAAATTCCAAATTCATGCTGAACCGAAACTACTTCAACATCAGATATATTAATAAATTCAGCTGCTCTCAGATAATCGGTTTTATTCTGGACCTGGATTTCGAAAGATACTTCGTTGCCGTAATTGTATTTGCTTTCCGAATCTGTTAAAGCAACTATTTCTATCTTGTTGTTTTTCTTTAACTCAAAATCGTATAAAGCGGAAATTGCTCTAGCCAGATTATTTGTAAACGTTGCTATCCCACATTCCCTTGGTAGAAATGTTGATACAAAGGCAACATGTGATTGTTTTTTTTTACTTTTATATTTACTCAATTAATTCAAATCTCCTAATACTTCTGAATTTTTAAAACAAGCATACCCTATAACTTTCATTAAGTTTTAATAGAAATGATTTTCCTGATAGCGGTATTTTCTGTATGCATTGAAATTTTACAAACAATACGCGAATAAGTCAAGGCATGAGTTTGTTTCTAAAATTTTTGACCAGTCTTAAAAAAATTAAAGACATTGCGTTAGATTATTTTTTTATTATATTGACTTGGCTTGGATTATTTAAAATTAAACTTCAAATTAGGAGGCTAACGATATGGTATCTTATAAGAAATTAGGATTTGTTAATACCCGTAAAATGATGGGTAAAGCCTTGAGTGGTGGATACGCAGTACCTGCCTACAATTTCAATAATATGGAACAATTGCAATCAATAATTACTGCCTGCGTGGAGACACAATCTCCCGTTATATTACAGATATCCAAAGGCGCAAGAAAATACGCTAACCAGACTTTATTAAGGTATCTGGGGCAGGGAGCCATAGAGATGATGAAAGATATGGCTAACGAAAAGGGCTTAAAGGAAATTCCTGTAGCCCTGCACCTTGATCATGGAGATTCGTATGAACTATGTGTATCTTGTATCGAATCGGGTTTTTCGTCTGTAATGATCGACGCGTCAAGCCTACCTTTCGACGGAAATGTAGAATTAACTAAAAAAGTCG
>CAZQNI010000406.1:0-1901 GCA_964594255.1 uncultured bacterium
ATATGCAGGAAAAGAAATGGAATCCATCAATAGAGAGCTTTGAAGAAGCTATAAGAATCTGGAGGAAGACAATATCGAAGACAAGTGATCCCAAATGGATAGAGTTTGCCCAAAAAGGCATACGAAATGCGCAAAAAGGTATAGAAGAGGCTAAAAAAGTAAGATGGTAGTTTTCTTGAAGTTTTAATTTTCACAAGAGGGAAATTTTATGGGTAAATTTTTCCTATGGCTTTTTATTCTATTTGTTTTAGGTTACGCTATTTATGTAGGCGTAAACTGGACTAAAATCCATTTAGATTATTCCAGTATCGAAAGTGAAGCGGAAAGGCTTTTTAGTCCTACTTCTGATGTTACCTACGAGCAGGTTCCCAATATGTTACTAAAAATGGCTGAAGATCGAGATATACCTTTAAGGCCGGATAGCGTAAAAATATATGTTGATGAATGGGATGGTTATAGAGTTTTGAAGTTTGGATATGTAGATTCCTTATTGATATTTCATTTTAAGACCTTGTACTTTAGTTTTTCTTTTGTTGATACGGTTTTTTTTGATTCGAAGTAAATTTTGATGATTTTGACTCTTTTTGTTTTCTTCCTACCCGGAGAAAGCTCCGGGTCTTCTTTTTTTGTTAGTAATACTTTTAAAGTTGGCGAGGTTACGCTTGAAGGAAATATGGTTCTTTCAGAGAAAGTAATCAGAAGTTTATTGCCGAAAAGAGGAACGAAATTCAGTGAAGGGTTGTTTAAGGAATATATCGAAAGAATTATAAATTTCTATTTGAATAAAGGTTTCCCTTTTGTAAAGGTTAAACCTGTGCAGTTTTCGCTTGATTCTTTTTACATTAGCTGGAAATTTCTAATTGAACCCGGTTATTTACAAAGGATAAGTAATGTTTTTATAGAAGGTCTTTCTTATACAAATCCTGAATTCTTTCAAAGAAAGATTTCAATCAATAAGAATGATATTTTTAATGAGAAAGAAATAAAAGAAGCTATTTCAAGATTAGAAAAATTAGATTATATTGATATTGACTCATTTGCAGTGGTGCCAACGCTTGATAAAGGTTTGGTTAATGTAATTATTTATTTAAAGGAACTAACAGGAGGCGATTTTAAAGGAGCAATTTCGTATTCAAATAACGGTGGGTTCAGTGGCCTAATTGCTTTTAGTAATTCAAATCTTTTTGGTAGAGGCAGGAACCTTAAAATCGAGTTGGAAAAGGACAGAGAAGAATACCAAGGTGAATTATTTGAATATACAGAGCCTGATATACTGTCTTTGCCTACAAATTTAGATTTTTCTTTAAATCATAAATATATTAAAGATAATTATAATTTAGTATCTTTTTCTTCCGGACTTGAATATTTTTATCATGATGCTTCGTTTTTGTTACAGTTAGGTTTCGAGATTATTTCGGGTCAAAATATAAGTGAAACTTACCCTTTTTTGGACGCTGGGTTTTCGTATAATTCAAAGCCATTTGATCTTTTTTATAAAGAAAGATTTCGCAAAGGTAAAGGATGGGATCTGGAAACTACAGCCAATATATATTTTTTCGCACTAGTTCTTAAACTCGAATATTTTAAACTTTCCTTTAAGGAAAGTAATTTGTCTTTCTATAAATCATTCAGAGGATATCCGGGTATGGTTGTTAAAGAAGGTGGGGTTGTTGGTCTTGAGCTAAGAAGAGGTTTTGGTGTTCTAACCGCCTATCCTTTTGTGGACGCCAATTTCTTCCTGGACGAATGGCAATATTCTTACGGATTTGGTTTAAGTATTAAAAGATTTAGTTTAGAATATGCCGTACCCAAAGGTGTTTCTCCAACTGAGGGAAGAATATATTTTCGTTTTGATGCGAAATGAGTAGCATAGAATTCAGAAGCCAGGAGTCAGAATACAG
>CAZQNI010000407.1:0-1885 GCA_964594255.1 uncultured bacterium
AACTGGTTTGATTATATAATCCTTTTAATCTCCACACTCGAAGATAAGAAAAAAAGATTAAAAGAGAAAGGATTAAGCGAAGAAATCATTAAAGGTAGGCTAAGTTCTCAAGAAGACAGCAATAAATTTGTTAAATTTTCTGATTTTATAATCGAAAATGACGGAGATTTGGAAAGTTTAAAAAATAATGCTAAATGGGTCTGGGATAAGTTAGTGGAAAGAAGAAAAAACTCTTAAAAGAACTATTCGGCCTTATTGTTAAATTGTTTTTTTTCTCCTTTAATATGTACGTCTCTCTGAGGGAAAGGAATTTTTATATTGTTTTCTTTTAAGGTTTTCCATATCGCGTAACGCACTTCACTTTCAATCTCTATTTTTTTCAATGCGTTGTCTGTCCACACTGAAACTTGAAAATCCAGAGAGCTTTCTCCGAAATCAGTAAAGAACACAAAAACATCCGGCTTCTTCAATATATTTTCAAGTTTTGATAAATTTTCAATTAAAGCCTCTTTAACTTTAAAAGGGTTAGAAGAATAAGATACTCCAATGGGAATATCTAGCCGGATTAGAGGATCAGAATGGGTATAGTTTATCAATTGGTTATTAACGAGATTCGTATTTGGAACAATTACTTCCACATTGTTAAATGTTTTTATTGTAGTCGTTCTGATTCCCACCGTTTCCACCCTTCCAAGAAGACCGTTAACTTCGATTAGATCATTATGAACTACAGTCTTGTCAGAAAGCAAGATAAATCCGCTTATAAGGTTGTTCACTATTTCCCGAAGACCGAACCCAATACCTACACCGAGAGCTCCAATTAATACTTTAAGGGAAGTAAAGTCTATATTTACTATTGCAAAAGCGGCAAAAACTCCTATTACTATGATCGTATAACGTACCAACATTGAAATGGTATTCGTTCTCGTTGTATCGAGAAAAGGTACTTTTTCAAGGCGTGATTTTGCCGTTCTTTCGAACCCTTTAGAAAGTCTGAACGATAAGTAGAAAATCAATATTGCTACGATAAACCCGTTTAAGCTTATTTTCTTATCGCCGATATTGATTCTCGGAGTAGAAAGGAAAAGTATAACAGTGTTCAGATATCCTAACTTATGCAGAATTGCGATTGCTATTACAACAATGCCCAGTATCGTAATAAGCTTTAGATCAATTTTATTTCGACGAAAGTTCATTAAAAGAGACAGAAAAAACAGAAAAGCAAAAGTATAAAGAGAAAAGAAAGCTATCATTTTAAGATATTCTTCCTGAAGAAACCCTGTCTTGTAAAATATAAAACTACAAATAATCAAACAAAGAGGTAACGCCGAATAATGAACTATACTTTTCAGTTTTTCTCTCTGTTTCTTTGTCAGTAAAACTATTAAAGAATAAATAAATAGGCTTCCCGCTAATGTGTAAATCAATCCCATTTTTTGTCTGTTTTAGCCGCTTGTGATTTTGTGCAAATTTTCGGCAATTTCAGCCGTTTCCTGTGAAGTTGTAGATAATTCTTCAACCGAAGCCGACAGCTGTTCTATAGCTGCGGATAATTCCTCGGAAGAAGCGGCGTTCTCTTCTGCTATTGCTGCGATGTTTTCAAGCGCTTCCGTTATTGTGTTGACTTCCTCTTCACCCCTTTTGTTGATTTCGGCAATCTGTCTTATCCTTTTTGTTATATGATTTATCTCAGCAGCAATGTCTTTCAAAAAGTCAGCTGATTTCAGGGAAGTTTCTTTACCTTTATTGACTTCCTCCACGGTTTCCTGAGTTTTTTGCGTTACTAAATTTATTACGCCGGAAATTTCATTTGTTATCTCAGAAATCACCCTGGTAGCTTCAGAAGATTGATTTGCCAGTTTTCTTATTTCATCTGCGACCACAG
>CAZQNI010000408.1:0-1885 GCA_964594255.1 uncultured bacterium
TTTAAGGTAGATTCGTCTTTTGTTCAAATCTACGGAAATGCCAGTGCGAAGTACGGTAAATTAAGCATCTCGGCTGATACCATTTTTTATAATTTAGAAAAAAAGTTTCTGACTGCCAGAGGTAATGTTCTATTTAATGATGGAAATAGTGATATAAGAGCAGAGGCAATGAGCTATGATGTAAATCTTGAGATAGGGGATGCCTTCAATGCTAAGACCGAGGCGGAAAACGGATGGTTTTTCGGAGAACAGATTAGATATTTTAAAGGCAATATATTAAGAATTAAAAATGGTTATTATACAACTTGCGAGCTCGATCCTCCTCATTTCTGGTTTTATTCACCAAAAATGCGAATTAATATCGATGAAAGTTTGGTAGCCGAACCGGTTCTGCTTTTGGTTCAGGATATACCTGTTTTTTTTGTTCCTTTTTATTTGCAATCAATAAAGAAAAAAAGGTCTTCGGGTTTATTAAGACCTGAGTTTGGGACTTCTTATTATACAGGTAATTATATAAGAAAGTTGGGCTGGTATCAGACGCTTGGAGAACATGCTGATATTATTTTTTATCTAAGTTACTATACTGAGCAAGGTGTTCGCTTTAATATTGATCAGGCACGATGGAATTTAATGCCTTATAGTAAAGGTTATGTAACGGGTAATTATATTAAAGAAAGAGGAGATGAGGAAGAAAGATGGGAGCTTACGGTTGATACGGAAACGAAAATACCGGGAGGAATTAATTTAAATGTGGATACTAAGATAAAGTCTGATCCTAGGTATCTAAAGGATTATGAGCCTGGTGAAGTTGATCGTCTGTTGCAAAGAGAAATTAATTATAATCTTAACTGGAGCGGTGAAATTCTGAATACAAGGACTGATATTGTTATGGACCATAGGGAGAATTTAAACACCGATCAATTGTATGAAAGATGGCCGTCTGTAAATATGACTTTTCCGCATTTTGAGTTAGGTGGTATTAATATTAGGAGCTACTATAAATTTACAAGAGACGAAAGTGATCACTGGGCTTCAGGATTTTCAGGAAATTCGAATTTGAATTTCAGATTTTTTGTTTTTAATATGAATATGGCTCTTAACGGGCAGAGTGATTATTATGAAAATGAAAATGTTTTTATTAATCATTGGAAAACAACAACGACAGTAAAGACAGATATATACGGACTTTCTTTTTTCGGAATACCACCTGTTAGTAAATTCAGGCACAAAATAACTCCTTCGGTTTCTTTTTCTTATGCACCGGAGCCCGACAGCTTTGAAGTTTTTCCGGTTTCAGGTTTTTACGTTCCCTCCGGGCAAAAATCTTTGAATGTTTCTCTGGATAATTTATTTCAATGCAAAATTGGTAAAAGGAAATTTGATTTTGCGTCTCTGCGGTTCTCAAGTAATTACCAATATCAAGAAGATAAATTTTCGCCTGTCTCAATATACGGTAGGTTCTGGTTGGGAGATATTCTACAGCAGGATTATTCGACTTATTATGATTTAGATTTACGTGAATTTGGTGATAAAAGAGTTAATACGGACCTGAAATATAAAACTAATTTTGGAGAGAACCCGCTCGATTTTTATCTCAGGCATTCGATCAATTTTACTGAAACAGATAGAATTCAGCAGGCTGATGTGGGTATCAATTTTAACCCGACCCCTAAATGGAAATTAGGGATAATGACGCATTATGACTTTGAAAGGGGTAAGGTTACAAGTAGTAGAATAAACCTTACAAGAGATTTACATTGTTGGGAGCTTACGGTTTCCGTAAACACCTTTGGCGATAACTGGGATTATAGTTTGAGGCTTGGGCTTAAAGATATCCCGGAATTGAAAATAGGAAGAGAAACTTTGGGTGGATTTATGCCGTGAA
>CAZQNI010000409.1:0-1867 GCA_964594255.1 uncultured bacterium
TATTTCTAAAGGGGCAGAAGGGAAGTTGTTTTCTAACTTAATTGAAGACTTTGAGTGTAAAATGAATGAAGACCTTGGTACTCCCGGGGCAGTAGCCTTGGCTTTTGACATAGTCAACGAAGGTCTTAAGGCAAACAAAAAAGATATAAGCTCATTTAGAGAAACGTTGTCTTTTCTACTGGAGAATCTTGGTTTTGATTTTGGAAAGGAAAAACAGGAGCTTAGCCCCGCCATCGAGGAAATTGTAAAGTTACGCAACGATCTAAGAGATGAAGGTGATTATAAGATGGCTGACCGGATCAGAACTGTTCTTGAAAAAACCGGAATATTAATACAGGATAATCCGGAAGGAAGTATCTGGAGATTGAAATGAGGGGAAGAGAGTTAGCTTTAAAGGCTTTAATTGAATTTGAAAACAAGGGAAAGACTTTAAAAGACTTTGCGGAAGCTCGGAAAGGAGAAAAGTCGGATAAGGGCATACAGAAAGCCTATGATTATTTCTATGGAACGGTTAAGATGATTAAGCGACTGGATTATATTCTGGAGAAGCATTTGAAGAAGAGAAAACTTAAAAGTTTGCCTCTGCCAATCAGAAATATTTTGAGAGAAGGAGCTTACGGGCTTCTATTCACTCACGACCCAGATCATGCTGTGGTAAATGAGTCAGTAAATCTTGCAAAGAAATTCGGACACAATGGAACCGTATCCCTTGTAAATGCTGTCTTGCGGAATCTTCATCCTGTCGCTTATCCTGAGGAACCTTTAAAATATCTGTCTACGTTTTACTCTTTTCCCGAGTTTTTGGTTAGCATGTTTATGGATGAATATGGCGAAAAAACAGAAGACATATTGAAAGAGAGTAATCGCCCACCGGTCACCACGATTCGTGTTAACAGATTGAAGACCACACCTGAGGAGGTTCTTAAAGATTTAAAAGAAGAAGGTTTTAAAGCGGAAAAAATAGAGAAAAGAGAATATAATCTTTTGACAGAGGGCAGAGTTATTTATAGCGATAGCTTTAAAAGGGGCTGTTTTCAAATTCAGGGTGTTACTCAGACAATGAATACCGAGATTCTTGCTCCGAAAAAAGGTGAAATTATCCTTGATCTATGTTCTGTTCCCGGCACAAAAAGTACAGGGATAGCAGAAATTATCGAAGATAAGGGAATTGTGTTATCTGTGGATAAAAAAGATCTCTATATGGTTGTCCGCAATGCCGAGCGATTGGGGATAAAGAGCATTTATCCGGTTAAGGCTGATGTAAAAAACTTTTGGGTTTCCCGAACCGATAGGATACTTTTAGATGTACCATGTTCCGGTACGGGTGTTATGGGGAAAAGAGGGGATCTTAGATGGAACCTAACACATGAGTCTTTAAGCAGGCTTGTGAATTTGCAGAAAGAGATGTTAAGCGCTGCAGCGAAGAATCTAAAGAAGAAAGGAATTTTAGTATATTCAACATGTTCTATTCTTCAAGAGGAAAACGAAAAACAGGTACAATGGTTCTTAGAGGAAAACCCGGATTTTATTGTTAAATGCGCTGGGGATGATGGCCCCTTTATCCGGAATCTTCCCGGGTGTCCCTTTTATGATGGGGGATTTGGCGCAATACTTATAAGGAGGTAGTTGTTATGTATTATCAGCAGAGTTCTGCCAAGGTGTTTTGGATATCTTTTCTTACTTCGCTAATAGTTTCTAGTTTAATTGGTTTTACTTTCGTGTATTTTGTTCCTGAGGTTTTATCAGGTAAATCAAAGATGGTGGAGATCCCGGATGTCGAAAATTTGGAACTACATAAAGCCGAGATGATTATGGACGAAAAAGGATTAAAAATAATTACAGAAGACGAAAAATTTCATCCAACGAC
>CAZQNI010000410.1:0-1863 GCA_964594255.1 uncultured bacterium
AAACCTGTTAAAAGAAAAGAATTGAAAAATGCTATCCTGACTACTCTCGGTTTATGGAAAGCTCAAATCGAGAAAGGAAAGTTGGGGAAAGAAAGGGAAGCTAAAGTCGTTATACCTCATCTTAATATACTGCTTGTTGAGGATAATCCTGATAACCGTTTGCTTGTTAAGGCTTTTCTAAAGAAATTTCCGGTAGAAATTGATGAAGCAGAGAATGGGCAGATAGCCGTGAATAAATTTAAGGATAATAAATACGATATTGTTTTAATGGATATGCAGATGCCGGTAATGGACGGTTATACAGCGACTAAAACTATTAGAGATTGGGAAAGGAGAAATCATAGGAGTGAGACGCCCATTCTGGCTTTGACTGCATATGCCATGAAGGAAGATAGAAATAAAACGATGGGGGTTGGTTGCAGTGATTATCTTACCAAGCCCGTAAAAAAAGAGAAACTTTTAAATGCTCTCCGGAGATTGGCGGCAAAATGAAAAAAGTTAATATTTTTTGAAAAGGAACGGGCGTGAAAGAAAAAAAGCATAATAAAAAATCAAATTCTACAGAGAATAATGGGGAGAAGAGTAAGAAAATACTAATAGTTGAAGACGATGAAAAGTTTGCCCGGGTTCTTTCAAGACAGCTCGCAAAAAATAATTATGAGGTATCTCATTGTGGTAAACTTTCCGATTTTTTAGAGATTTCAATAAAAGGTAAATTCGATTTAGTTTTACTGGACCTTGGTTTGCCGGATAGTTCCGGACTTAAAACTTACGAAAAAGTTTCTAAGATGGTGCCCGATGTTCCTGTTGTAGTGCTGACCGGTCTTGATGATGAGGCAATTGCCGTTGCTGCTGTCAAGAACGGGGCGCAAGATTATCTGGTTAAAGGTGAAGTAGATAACAGAACATTATTGCGTTCCTTAGAATATGCGATTGAACGCAGTAGATTGTTATTCAGATTAAAAAAATTACAGGGACTCGTTTTGCAGTCTGAACGAATTAAAGTTTTGATTGAAACTGCCGGAGGTGCGGCACATGAAATAAATCAACCTTTAACTTCTATTTTTGGGATGGTGGAACTTTTGAAAAATGATTTACCAAAAGATTCTTCAGTTCAGCGAAAATTAGATTTTATTTTTGATGCTGCCTGCCAGATAAGAGATATTATAAAGAAAATGGGAAATGTAAGACAGTATATAACCAAACCTTATTCAAAAGGTGTAGATATCGTAAATTTCGATGAAGCAGCAGAAGACGAGAAATAATTTAAAAGAACGCAGATAAACGCAGATTTTCAAGATTTTTATAATCACTAAGTACACTGAACCCAACCACATGTAAAAAAAGCGAGCGCTAACCATTCATCAGGAATGCGGTCGATTTTCCCGCCGAGGAAATCGCCGCTCGCTCTCAGCCTCGCTCCTATTGAAATACGAGTATTTCAATAGACCGTGGCCGCTCGGCTTCCGAGACGTCCTTCTGAACGGTTAGCCCTCGCTTCAATCACGGGGTGTTACTTTTTTGGCGTGAATAATGCGTTTAATATCTTGGATATTTTTATTTTTTTGCAAAAAAAACAAAAAGCTGACGGATAGTACTACTGAGGCACACCAAACCCGATTTTTTTTATTTTGTTTTTATTAAAACTCTACTTTTTTTCCGTGCTTATCCGTATAAATCCGTGGTTATGTTTAGGATTTAGGGTTTTGGGGTTGGGATTTAGTTAAAACAATAAAATTTATCTTTTTTTCTCTGTGTCTCCGTGCCTCAGTGTGAGATTAATTTGGAGTTGTAGGGTGGGTTTTAAAACAACAAAATATTTTTTTGTTCTCTGTGTGTTCGTTTTTTTCTCTGTGTGCTCTG
>CAZQNI010000411.1:0-1840 GCA_964594255.1 uncultured bacterium
AAGCCACCATCCGCTGTCTTCTCTTACGAGAGAACCCTCTTCCGCTTTGTCCACTCTCATAAGTTCCTTAAATTCTTCATCAGGACCGCTGTATGCCATGGTGGTAGCTGTGGTGACAACCCATCTTGATTTTACTCTACCGTACCAGATTGAAAATCCTATTAGAGAGAAAATAAAAAACAGACCGACTAAAATCAGTAATGGATTGACCGGAAAATTAATTAATTTTATCGTCTGGATAAGTCTTATTGCAATAATGATGACCAAAAGGGAAAAAGATAGAACCAGAAGGTAAGAAAAAACCCGAAGAGAAATTCTGTCGATAATTCTCGAGAAGAAAGAAATGAAAGGGTTTGGATTTGATTCGTTCCTTTTGAACAAAGAAATATTATTTAATATATTTTCGTTAGATGGGTCGAGAAACCATCCTCTTCTGTAATAGAGGAGGCTCTTACCGAAGTCACCCATTCTGTAGTAGCAGTTGCCTATGTTTAAATATAATTCAGCGTTTTGTATTCCTCTATCGAGGCATTCATTGTATTCCTCGAGAGCCTTCGCATATTCGCCATTTTTATAATATTCTTCCGTCGTAGAAGGTGATGTTTGAGAGAAGAGCATTAAGAGGCTAATGCAGAGCATTTATAACCTCCCTTAGATTTTTTAAATCCTTAGACATCTCTTCCTGCGTTGGTTTTAAAGATGTAAAACGAACAGTTTCGCTTTTAATTAGTATTTCTTCAATTAAGTTGAGGGCTTTCTCGGGAACCTTTTTGTTTTGCAGGTCGGAAAGAAGGTCTTTCTTTTTCATTCCGAAAACGTTCAAATGGAATTTTAATTTAATAAATTTTAGAAGGACAAGGGTCATATCTTCATAAAATTGAATAACGTTATTGTTCTGTATTTCTTTTTCTAATTTTCTAAAACCGCTTTTTAATTGTTTTGGTATTGCTTTTAAACTCGCGTAACGCCTGTCCCCGAGTGTTTTGCGAACGTCTATTACATAATAAACGGCTATGATAAGAAATATGATCGATGGGATGAAATATAGAGGGAAAAATTTGGGAATCAGAGAGACAGTTTTTTCACTTACGGGTAAAATATAGGCTATGTCCTTATTAATTTTATTAGTTTCCTTTTCTGAGGAACCTATTTCGTCTGACGGTCTCGCGTGAATCTGCCAGGGACCTATCTTTTTACTAACGAATGTTTTCTTCTGGATGTCAAAGTAAGCCCATTTTATCTCGGGAATCTCGATTATCCCGGAAACCTTTGGGGTTATAAGATAAGTAAAGATCCGCTCACCCTTTAACGTCCCCCCTGATATTTTAGTGTTTGCTTTGGATTCCGGAGGGTAAAGGTTTAGTTTCCTTGAATCGGGAAACTTTGGAGCAGAAAGCAAATTCAAGTTTCCTTCGCCCTCGATAATTATTTTAAGGGAAAAAGGAGCGTCGACTCTGATGTTTAAGGTATCTATTTCCGATGAGATATCTAATTTACCAACCGCATCTATGAAGCCTGCGGGTTTATCTGAAGGGAAAGGTTTTACTCTTATTGTTTTAGTTTCAGATGATACTGTTTTTCTTTCCCCAAAGAATGAAAACATATCCCCTCTTGTTATAACCTGCAACGAAAATGGATTGACTTGTACATTTTTTTCTCCGAGCGGAAACAAAATATCCTGTTTTATCAGAGATCTTTGATATCTAATTCCGTTTTTTGTTGTTGTTGTAAAGTTTAACCTCGTTGGAGATTGTATGTTTTCAACCCATACATTTTCGTAAGTCGGAGGCCCTGTCAACTGGACATCAGAGAGAGACGTTTTTACGTAAAGATAATGGGT
>CAZQNI010000412.1:0-1838 GCA_964594255.1 uncultured bacterium
TGGAAGAGCTCTTCAGAAAAATTCTTCCCATACTTGACGATTTCAAAAGGGCTTTCGAATCTCTTAACGATAGTGAAAAGCATAAAGATGATTACAAATCTTTCTACGAAGGGATTCGTCTTGTGCGTTCCAACTTTGAAAATTTGTTAAAAATATATAATATCGAACCATTCGAATCTTTGGGAGAAAAATTCGATCCATCAAAACATGAGGCAATCCACGTAATAGAACACAACGATGAAGAAGAAGGTAAAATATTGGAAGAAACACAAAGTGGCTATAAAATCAGAGATAAAGTTCTACGACCTGCAAAGGTAATTGTAGCTAAAAAAGCTGAAGAAAATCAAGATAAAAACAATGAAGAAAATAAAAATGAAGGAGGAAAAGCAGAATGAAAGAACCTGTAATAGGAATCGATCTGGGCACCACTAACTCGGTTGTCGCCTTTGTCGAGCAATCGGAGCCGGAAGTAATTTCGAATCCGGAAGGGCAAAGAACTACCCCTTCGGTAATAGGATTTAAAGAAGGCGAAGAGTTAGTTGGACTGCAGGCAAAAAGACAACAGCTTACCAATCCTCAGAATACTGTCTATTCCGTGAAAAGGTTTATGGGCAGAAGATTTTCCGAAGTAAAAGACGAAAAGAAAAAGGTTCCTTTTGAAGTTGTAAAAGGGCCCCACGATGATGCTCGAATCAAAGTGGAAGATAAAGTCTACTCTCCGCCGGAAATCTCTGCAAAAGTCCTGCAATATCTAAAAAAAGCAGCTGAAGAACATATAGGTCAGGAAGTCAAAAAAGCGGTCATAACCGTACCTGCTTACTTCAACGACGCTCAGAGGAAAGCAACAAAGGATGCTGGAGAGATAGCCGGTCTGGAAGTTCTTAGAATTATAAATGAACCTACAGCTGCTTCGCTTGCCTACGGACTTGGAGAAAAAAAGGAGGAAAAAATCGCCGTTTTTGACCTTGGAGGAGGAACTTTCGATATATCTATCCTTGAAATAAGTGAAGGTGTCTTTGAAGTTCTTTCAACAAACGGAGATACACACCTTGGAGGAGATGATTTTGACCACACAATAATGGAATGGTTGATAGAAGAATTCAAAAATGAGACTGGTATTGATATTTCGGACGATAGAAGTGCCGTACAAAGAGTAAGGGACGCTGCAGAAAAGGCAAAATGTGAACTTTCGACAATGAAAGAGACTACAATAAACCTGCCATATCTTGCGGGAGACGCCTCAGGCGCAAAACACCTCGAAAAGAAATTAACGAGGGCCAAAATGGAATCCTTATGCGCGGATCTTCTTAATAGAGTCGAAGAACCCGTAAAAAATGCGTTTAAAGATGCAGGGTTAACCGCAAACGAGGTTGACGAAGTACTCCTGGTAGGAGGGATGACAAGAATGCCTTCTGTCCAGGAAAAAGTCAAAGAACTTTTTGGAAAGGAACCCCATAAAGGCATTAATCCGGATGAAGTCGTCGCTGTCGGTGCAGCTATTCAGGGAGGAGTACTTGCAGGGGATGTAAAAGACGTTCTACTTCTCGATGTCACTCCATTATCTCTCGGGATAGAAACATTGGGCGGAATGATGACCTCAATAATCCCAAGAAACACTACAATCCCGGCTGAAAGAAGTAAAGTCTTTACGACCGCGGAAGACAACCAACCTGCCGTTTCGATACATGTCCTTCAGGGAGAAAGACCCTCAGCAGCTGACAATAGAACTCTGGGAAGATTTGAACTACCAGGTATACCTGCTGCGCCAAGAGGCGTTCCCCAAATAGAAGTCAGTTTCGATATCGACGCTAACGGCATATTAAACGTCTCCGCAAAAG
>CAZQNI010000413.1:0-1838 GCA_964594255.1 uncultured bacterium
GGCAGCGGTTCTGTTTTGTGGAAATCACTCGGTATTTCGGTCGTTGGTGGTATGATTGTTTCGTCGTTTATAACATTGCTTTTAATTCCGACTTTATATACGATTTTTGAGTCAAAGTTAAAAAGGAGATTGTCAGAATGAAACAGATCGAAGTTGTTATATTTATGGGTTTACAGGACCAGTTTCAGGAGATCTTGGAGGAAGAGAAAGTCGATGAATATTTTATGAACCCCAAAGTCATAGGTAAGCTAAAGGGAACTGACCCTAAACTCGATACTCATATCTGGCCGGGGTACTTTGCGCATTATGAATTCTGTCTTGATGATAAGAAGTACGAAAGTTTCCGAAGGAGAATCGAAAAAAATAAGGATACCTGGATTAACGAAGGTTTCTTACTCACGGTAAAGGAAATTGAAGAAAGGTGCGGAGGTTGTTTATGATACTTTATATTTTGCTTTCATTTACAGCGGGACTTGAAGGAGGGGTATTTGAACTAAAAGGAAACGATGTTGTTTCTCCTTCTTTTGGACCATCTTTTGGTGTTTTTTGTGATTTCTACGTAACACCGAGTCTGAATTATGGTTTGTCCTTTGAAAAAGGGAGGGCTGCCGCTTCGACTCGAACCCTGGCTATTATGTATGATACCTTGGGACAGCAACATTTTTTTTCGGAAGTGCGCGGGGAAGATTTTGAGCATTTCAGCGGAAATATATCCGTAAGTTGGGTTCCATTTAGGACCGTGGTTTCACCGTATATATCAGGACGATTGGGTCTTAGAAGCTGGAGGTTTGTAAGTGGCGGCGATGTGGTTATGAGTCTTAACGGAAATGAGTTCAATGGGTTAAGCATGTCTCTGGGAGGCGGTACTGGTTTAAGAGGTGAAATAGCTGGTTTTGTCCTTTCAATGGAAGCCTTTTCGGATTTTATATTTTCCGAGAACAGTAACTGGGTGGAAGGTTTCGGGAGTGGTGATGATAACGAATGGATTGTAGAGGTGCTATTTAGCTTGGGGAGAGATTTTTAGATGTTCTTTCTAATATTCGGACTTTCCACCGGAATCATATCTCTGGATAAAGATTATACTGTACATCATACAATCGACAAACTAAATGAGAGAATTGATTTTACTCAAGGATTCAAGGAAAAAGAGTGGGGATGGAGTTGGGGTTTGCTTCTTGTTGAGAACAACCTGGCATTGAATATAAAGACATTGAAAGGAAGTGAAACATGGGATTTGGATTCACTATTAATTGATCTTTCTTTTGATTCTAAGTTGATTGAATTGGGTTACGCAATTAATTTTTCCCGAGTTATCTTTTTCTTGAGCGGAGGGGGCGGATATTCTTCCGTGAATTTAAAATCCGTTAAAGAAGATGAAACAATTGATTTTCGCCTGTCCCTTTTAAATCCTGAAGGAAGTGTTAGCTATAAAGGTTCCTCTTTTGTCCTCTCAGCAAGTTCCGGTTTGGTTTTAGCTTTTTCAGACTACCTGGGTGTTGGCGTTTCTGCCGGTTATGTACATGGCTTACGTACTCCGGAAATGGTTTTAGAAGGAATGGAAGAGATAGAAATACAGAATACTCCAGAGATGCCGCTTCATCAATGGTATGTAAAGTTTAGTGTCGGAATTGGCGATTTTGCCGATATAATTGGGCAATAAAGACGAAAAAATAATTATTATTAGTACTATCTGATTTAGTTAGTGTGTTTCTTTAACAGTTAAACGGACAAACAGACTAACAGCCCAACATTTTAAAAACTTTGTGTTCTTTGTGTGAATTATAGTTTCGAGAACGCTATATTGTAGTTATGATTTCACTTATGATAAATCCAGTATT
>CAZQNI010000414.1:0-1837 GCA_964594255.1 uncultured bacterium
ATTTCGTAAGCAGCGTCAGGGGCAATACTGGATTTAGGATAATTTTCCAATATTCTTTCCCAGGAATCGATTGCCTGTCTGTAATACTCCAGGTTATAATACGATTTTCCTGCATAAAATATACCTTTGGGCTTTAAAGGGTGATCTGACGAAATTTTAGCGATGCTTTCAAAAAAGTTTAGAGCTTCTTCATATTGTTGTTTATTGTATAATGCTATTCCGTTTCCAAAGGAGGAGTTAATTAACGAGGTGGTATCCATTGAATAAGCTGTCATTACCTTAGTAAATTGATTTTCGGTTATATCCAATCTATCTTCGTGTAAAAGACACCAGCCATAACTGGCCTGGGAGGCTGCAAGAAGTTCCGGATCCATGTATTGATATTCGCTTATTATCTCCTGGTATATGTTTTTTGCGTTTTCGTACTGATCAAGTTGATAATATGCTTCGGCAAGATCAAACATTGCTCGACCTTTCCATATATCACCTTTTTGGCATGATTCTTTTGTCAGCAGAACTTTCCCCAGCGCAACTGTAAGGGTATAATCTCTTGTTTTATTGTAAGTTCTGAGTAGTAAAGCAATTGCGGGGCATGTTATATCGGAACCCCAATAGTATCTTAAGATTTTGTTAAGATGTTTTTTTGTCGTCAGGTAATCTCCCTCGGTGAAAGAAAGTCCTCCTGCAAGATAGTCTCCTAAACCAATCGTTTCACCCGAAGAGTATTTTGAAGACATTTGTTGATAAACAATGCGAGCTTGAGCCGTGTCACCCATGCCAAGAAATACCTGCCCCATTTCGATGTTCGCGAGACTGGCAACTTTTAGTTCCGGGTAATTAGATACTATTTTGGTGAATGTACTAAGTG
Source organism: uncultured bacterium (assembly GCA_964594255.1). Taxonomy (GTDB): domain Bacteria; phylum Hydrothermota; class UBA3072; order UBA3072; family UBA3072; genus JAFGHJ01. Next base: position 869 of record CAZQNI010000414.1, read on the forward strand.
CCTCTTCGCTTCTATCCAATTCTTTTAGACATTTACCATAAAGGAAATTACTGTGGGCAGCAAGGAAAATGTCCTTACTGTTCAGTGTTGGTCTTAAGAATTCTATTGTCTTCAAGTAATTGTCTTCATTATAGTAGCAAACAGCTAATTTGTATGCGGCAAATTCTTTTAATTCGCTGTAGGGATACTTTTCCAGAAAATCGACGTATTTATATAGAGCTCCGGAATAATTACCGGAGAAAAACAATACATCTCCCATATAATAGGAAGAATATTTTGCAAGCGGGCTTTCCGGGTAATCGTCAGCTATTTTCTTAAAAGCCGCCAGTGATCTTCTTGGATCTTTAATGAAAAAATATGCCTTTGCCTTGTAAAAGAGTGCCTCTTTCGTGTCGATATCTTTCAATAACTCCGTTACTTCTTCGTAATGTTCCTGACCAAAAGCGATAATAGCTTTTGTTATTACTGTTTTGTCGGCGTTTTTATAGCCCGGATATTCTAAGATTAATGCATTAAGGCTTGCTTCCGCTTCGTCCCAGTTTCCCAGTGCAATGTGACAGGCGGCTATTGCGTATATACTTTCGGGGTAAAGATAAGTATCTCTTGATTCACTGTTAATTTTGTAAAATATTGATAGAGCTTTCTTATAATTACCTGTATTGTAATAGCATTCACCAATTCTGTATAAAGCCTCTAATCTGTACTCCCCTAAGCCTCTAAGAGCTTTCTCGAATTTTACTCTTGCTTCGTCGTACTGCCCTTCTTCAAATAATATCGTTGCATCGAGAAAGAGTTTTATTGCTTCTGGGGTGACCTCTTTATATTCTTCCGTGATATCCCTTCGTTTTTCTAAATCATCAATTTTTTGCGGAACCATTCCTGTAACCTCTATATCTTCGAAGTCGTCCCCAAAGAATATTTTATCTCCTGCTATAACAGGTTCCCATTTCTTTTTTTCTTCTATGCCTT
>CAZQNI010000415.1:0-1834 GCA_964594255.1 uncultured bacterium
CCCGAATGCGCATTGGCAAAATCCAGAAGTTTTACTTTCTTTATTATTCCTTTCTTTGTAACGAGAATAACGCTATCGCTTTCTCTCATCTCTCTTAAGGTTATCACAGCCTGAGGTATTTCGCTTACACCGAGATTTAACATCCTTGCAAGAGATACCCCTTTGGATGTTCTCCCGGCTTCCGGAATCTCGTATATTTTAAGAGGATAACACTTTCCTTCATTCGTAAAAAGCAACATCTGGTCATGAGTTGATTCTACAAGAAGAGAAGACACATAATCCGTATCACTAACTGATGCGCCGATTATACCTATACCTCCGCGTCCCTGCTGTTTGTAAGTATATAAAGGTATTCTCTTTACGTATCCTTTTTTGGTAATGGTAATCACAACTTCTTCTTCTTTAACAAGGTCAATATCCGATTCGGAAAGATCTTCGGTTGGTCCCTTAAATATCTCCGTCCTTCTTTTATCGTCAAATTTTTCTTTTACTTCTTTAAGCTCTTTAATTATTTCCGCGTCCAGTCTTTTAGCAGAAGAAAGTATGTTTTTTAGCTTCTCTATGATCTTTATTTTTTCTTCGTACTCATCGACCAGTTTAGTTTTTTCAAGAGAAGTCAGCCTGGCCAATCTCATATCAAGTATTGCATTTGCCTGTTCTGCACTGAATTCGAAGACTTTAATTAGATTTGCCTGCGCTTCTTCTCTATCCTTTGATTTTTTAATAGTTTCGATAATTTTATCGATATGGTCAAGGGCTTTTAGAAGACCTTCAAGAATGTGAGCTCTTTTTTCGGCTTTATCAAGATCATATTCACATCTTCTACGAACCACTTCTCTTCTGTGATCGATATAGTGTTGAAGCATTTCTTTTAGGTTTAGCATCCTGGGAACGCCGTCCACAATAGCAAGAAGTATTATTCCGAAGGTTCGCCTTAAACCCGTATATTTCAAAAGTCTTTTAGATACTGTTTTTGAATCTGCGGTTTTCTTTAATGTGAGAACTACTCTTATTCCGCTCTGATCAGACTCATCCCGCATATCGGAAACACCCTGGATTTTCCCCTTATTTATCATTTCGGCAATTTGTTCAAGCAACGTCGATTTGTTAATCTGATAAGGTATTTCCGTTATGATTATCTTTTCTCTGCCATGGCTTTCAGGTTCAAAATGTAATTTAGCCCGTACTTCGATCTTACCTGAACCCGTCTCGTATGCTTCTTTTAGACCTTTATCTCCTACTATCATACCACGTGTAGGGAAATCCGGGCCTTTAATCCATTTCGTTAAATCCGTAACGCCAAGTTCAGGATTTTCAATGAGTGCAATAACGCCGTCACATACCTCTCCCAACTGGTGAGGAGGAATATTTGTTGCCATTCCGACAGCTATTCCGCTGGAACCGTTTACGAGAAGATTAGGAAATGCTGAAGGTAAAACGGTTGGTTCCATAAGAGAAGCATCAAAATTGGGAACAAAATCGACGGTATTTTTATCGATGTCCTGAAGCATCAATTCCGCAATTTTGGATAATCGCACTTCCGTATATCTGTATGCGGCCGCGTTGTCACCATCGATTGAGCCAAAATTACCCTGACCATCAACCAGAGGATATCGCAAGGAAAAATCTTGCGCCATACGTACAATCGTGTCATAAACTGCCATATCTCCGTGGGGGTGATATTTGCCAAGGACTTCTCCTACTACGGTAGCCGATTTTTTATATGAAGAACTTGAAGATAAACCGATTTTACTCATCGCATAGAGAACTCTTTGATGGACCGGTTTTAAACCATCGCGGACATCAGGAAGAGCCCTGCCCACAATTACACTCA
>CAZQNI010000416.1:0-1829 GCA_964594255.1 uncultured bacterium
TAGGAATAGAATCTGTATTTTTCTTTGATTGCTTCCCGGTAGCTATTTAAAATCATTTCTTTCGATGCGAAAGCCGAAACAAGCATGATTAAAGTCGAGCCCGGAAGATGAAAATTGGTGAGTAAATGATCTGCAATTTTAAATTCATAAGGCGGGTGTATAAAGAGCCCGGTTCTTCCTTCTTTTTCGGTTAATTTTCCTTTTTCTGTTGCTGCTGTTTCCAGAGCTCTGGCAGTTGTGGTGCCTACGACAAATACTTTACCCCCATTTTTCCTGGTGTCGTTTATTATGGAAGCCGTTTTTTCTGTTATTGTAAAGAATTCGCTTTCCATTTTGTGCTCTTCTATTTTTTCCGTACGAACAGGACGAAATGTACCCGGACCGACATGGAGAGTAATCTCTGCAATATTACCGCATTTTCGCTCTAAACTTTTTAGAATTTTCTTGTTGAAATGTAAGCCCGCAGTGGGAGCGGCAACGGAACCGTCTTTTTTTGCGTAAACTGTCTGGTAGGCTTTTTTATCGATGTCTTCCGGCGCACGTGTTATGTAAGGCGGAAGAGGTGTTTCCCCATAATCGAGGAGGTTGCCGTTTATTCCTTCGAATTTTAAGATTCTTTCACCGGTATTCGAATCGATATTCTCGACCGTGCACTTGACTTTATCGTCTAAAGCGATTACATCTGAAACTCTGGCTCTTTTTCCCGGAAACACAAGCGCTTTCCATAGATCATCGGATTTTTTCTCGACGAGTAGAATTTCGACTTTAGCACCGGTAGAGGCTTTAAAAGCGTTGATTCTTGCCGGGATAACCTTGGAATTGTTCAACGCCAGACAATCTTCAGGTTTTATATAATCAAGTATATCGAGAAAACTCTTATGTTCGATCTTGCCCGAATCCCTTCTGAGTACCATAAGTCGAGATTTGCCCTTTTCTCGCGGATACTGAGCTATAAGTTCACGGGGAAGATCAAATAAGAAATCGGATTTTTTCATTTTCCGATGCAGAAATTAGAAAATATTTTATCAAGAATATCCTCCGAGGTGATTTCGCCTGTCAGTTCTTTTAGAGCGTTTATCGCCTCATCCATTTCGAAAGCCAGAAGCTCTAAATCTTTACCCTCTTTTATGATTTCGAGTCCGCCGGCAAGAGAATCTATAGCGCGGGTGATTTTTTCTTTCTGCCGCTCGGTCGTACAGGTGATACCTTCTTCAGTATAGTCCGGAGTTGTTTCTTCAATCATTTTGACGATAGCTTTGTTTAGCTCATTTATCCCGGAATGTTTTTTTGCTGAAACCCAGACAGCCTGCCCGGGGAAGGGTATGCTTTTTATTTTCTTTTTCAGATCTGATTTGTTCGCTACTAATATAAATGGTTTTTTAGTTATGATTTTGAATATTTCTTTATCCGCCCTATCGATTGTTCCCGATGCGTCCATGAGAAATAGAATTCCGTCCGAATTTTGAGCCATATTCAGGGCTCTGTTGATGCCTATTTTTTCAACTTTGGATTTGGATGGTCTTATTCCTGCCATATCATGAAGAATAACCGGGTAACCCTGGATATCTACTGTTCCTTCTAAAAGATCTCTTGTTGTGCCGGGTATTTCAGTGACAATCGCTCTGTCTTCTTTTAGTATTGTGTTAAACAGGCTCGATTTACCCACGTTCGGCTTGCCTATTATTGCCAATTTGAATCCGTCAACTAAAATCTTTCCCCTTTGGTAGGAAGCTGCCATATTCTTTAATTTAACGTTAAGGTTTTTAATTTTTCTAATCACTTCCCGGGTATCGAAGGATAGGATATCGCTTTCTCCGAAATCCAAATCA
>CAZQNI010000417.1:0-1824 GCA_964594255.1 uncultured bacterium
GTAAACCCGCCGGATTTCAAATCCGGTGCCTTACCATTAGACTAACCCTCCCTTTTAAGCAATATTACCAACCCCGGAAAAAAAGTCAAGAGGAAATACTCCAAAGTTCAATTCAAGAATATTAACCACAAAGACCGCAAAGGACACAAAGCCACCACCCCAACAACCTTAATTTATTGTGTTTTTTAGACCCATCCCAACCACCAAAAAATTTATAGAAGATTATATATAATTAAAAAATAAAATCTTTGTGCTCTTTGCCTGCCCTGTAGGGAGGAACGACCGTACCAAGGTGCACTTTGTGGTTCAATTATTTTACTCTTATTTGTATTATTCCTTACCGGCTGTGGAATTCCACAACATCCCCTTCCATTAAAACTTCCTCCGGACCCACCTGCCTGGGATTTTTGTCTCCTCTCCATAATTTTGTATACTTCATTCTGTCCGCAAAATCTTTGTGTATATGGTAGGCAGCATCCAGCACGGTTGCTCCTTCTCTTAGAACAACAGGTTCTGTAAAGTCCGCTTCTTTTCCCGGCGGTTTAGTGTAAATTCTTATAAGATTAAGGGAATTATAAATGTTTTTCTTCAGAGCTTCTAAATCTGAATTCAAATCGAAACTCAAAAAATTAAGTCTTTCACCATATTTTTTATCAAAAAGCTCAAGGTCTCTATCGCCACTCCTTGAAATTATTATAAAACCATTTTTTTTCATTAATTCATCACCCGTATAGTAGTCTTTTGACTCTAGGAAAATCAAACCCTGTTCCAATCTACTCAGAAGCGAATCAAGTTCTTTTGCCGGATTAGCTTTACTGCCATCAATTAAACCTATAATAACATCACTGATTCGACCCAGAGCAAGAAGCCAGGGAGGATGAAAGTTCTCATAAAGAGGCGGAGTATCCACCAACTGTATCTGTACATTTTCAAACTCTATCATCCCCACATCCGGTTTTTGAGTGGTAAAAGGATAGCTTGCAACCTCGGGTTCAGCATTTGTAAGTTTACTAAGAACCGTTGATTTTCCGGAATTCGGAGCCCCCATAAGAACAACCTGAGCTATCCCCATTTTGGGAACATAATTCATATCGAGGCGCCGAGCTTGCGGTTTCTTCTTTGCCTCCTTTTTAAGTTTAGCAATCTTGCTGTTTAATTCTGCCCTTAGACCGTCGGTCCCTTTGTGCTTGGGCATTACCGCAAGCATTTCTTTCAGAATGGAGATTTTCTCTTCCGGAGTAGCGGCAAATTTAAGCCGCCCCTCTATTTTATGGTAGATTTGAGGTAAATTTGCCGGCATAAATTCTAAACCAATAATTAACCAATCAATTCTCTAATAAACCGGTCTAATCAATACCGCCATATCTTTTTCACTCTTCAGATGAATATCCTGCAGAATAAGCTGACCGTTTAAAAGCTCTATCTCCTTAACACCAGAAAAATCACCTGTCCATGTATTATAGTATTTCATAAGATATGATAAGTAATCAGTTTCCTGGATATTCAGGACCAGATCGGTTTTTTCTTCCTCATTTGGATTTCTCAACCATAAAAACAAATCATCTCCCGATTTAAGACCTATAATTTCCATATCTCTATCCACACTTTCAACAGAAAATTCTTCAAGAATGTCTTCATTATTCTTTAACATCAGTGAGGCAAAATCTGCAGCCGCCTTAAAATGGAAATAATGCCCTTTATAATAATGCCATTCCCACCACCACGAGAGTGGTAATATCGGAGTAGGAGAAAACATACCGCGCCATAAACCATTATGCATCTCATTCTCATACTCAAGAGCCGTATAATCCTTATCTGGACCTT
>CAZQNI010000418.1:0-1817 GCA_964594255.1 uncultured bacterium
CCCAGCGAGCCAAAAGAAAAATAAAAGAATTGGAAAAGATGGAAAATGTCCGAATCCCTCCCGGTATAAATTTCGCCGAGATACAGGGAATATGCACTGAAAGTATTGAAAAACTAAATAATATTAAGCCGGAAACTTTCGGTCAAGCTTCCAGAGTCTCAGGTGTCAAGCCTACCGATATGCAAGCTCTAATGTCTTACATATGCAGAATAAAAAATTCTCGAAACTCAAAACAACCTGCAGATAAGCAAAGTAGAATAGAATAATGGTAATTGTATCAGGAATAATATTTTTTCTTCTGGGAGCTGTAATGGGGAGTTTCTTCAACGTAATTATATACCGCTTACCCAAAAGCATTTCAATAATAAAACCTCCTTCTCATTGTCCCGGATGCGGAGAAAAAATACAATGGAAAGATAATATACCTATTTTGAGTTATCTTATTTTAAACGGAAAGTGCAGAAATTGCGATTTTCATATCCCAATAAACTATCTCGTAGTGGAAACAATAAGTGCTTTTCTTTTTCTATTTGCTTACCTTCGTTTCGGAATATCACTTGAGCTATATACTTTTCTTATTTTCATATCTTTACTTATTCCCATATCATTCATCGATCTGCACACAACCCTTATTCCGGATTCTATTTCCATTTCGGGAATCATATTAGGTTTAGCACTTTCAGTATTTCGAGGATTAGCCTTAATATCTCTTATCGGAGCAGCGGCGGGGGCCGTTTTAATATCCACGATAATTGCTGCGGGTAAAAGAGTCTACAAACAGGATGTCATGGGATACGGAGACATTAAACTCGCTGCTCTGATCGGAGCTTTCGTGGGATGGGCGGGAGTGCTACTCACTGTAATAATAGGTTCCTTTCTGGGTGCCGTCTATGGTTTGATTCAAATAAAACGTGGCAAACTTACAATGAAATCGCAAATACCATTTGGTCCTTACCTGGCGATTGGCGGCATCATCTCATTTCTTTATGGAAAATGGATAATACTCCGTTTATTCCTGCCTTAACAAAGATATTTTTTGGTCTTATCTATAAGGATTCAAAAGGACTTGAATTCGCATTGAGCAAAATTTCTCAAATAGGAAAAACAGATGTTCAAAGTATCGAAATTCCTTTCTCTTTTACCGATTACTATAAAGATGAAATGGGAGAGTTCTTAAAAAGAAAATGGATATCGATTGAAAAAATAATCCCGGAAAACGAGTTGATAGATTTAAAACATAAAGCAATAAGCTGGGAAAAAGAACTTACCTTTGAAGGCAAAAGAACTTTAAATTGTGATCCGGGAGGAATATGCGACAACAGAGTTGTCCTTGTAACCACAAAAAACTTTTCTCATAGAATTTACCTTGGTAAAGGAATATTCGGTGAAGTAACCTTGATTTACATTGGAGACAGATTCCAACCGCAAAAATGGACCTATCCCGATTATCAGAGTGATATTTTTCAGGATTTCGCAAAATCATGTAAGAAAAAGTTTCTGGAAGCAAAAATATAGCCACTAAGACACGAAGACATAGAGAGATAATCCACAGAGAAAAAAACAATATTTTTTTGTAGACTTGTGACCAGTGACTAATGACAAGTGACTATATTCCCTTGACAAATTTTATCAAAAAAGTAAATTCAGCCCATGAAGAAACTAATATTCGTATCAATATTATTTATATTACTATACATATCCAACTGCACTCCTGCAATACAAGTTACTTCAGAAGAAGATGCAAGTAGAATCTATGAAAATGCTATGAAAGCATACACTGAACAGAATTACAAAGAAGCAAATGATTTATTTTTAGT
>CAZQNI010000419.1:0-1816 GCA_964594255.1 uncultured bacterium
AATTTATTTTTATGTCACCTTATTTTTTCAAGCGCGCCAAGCGTATTTCTGGCTATAATAGTCGGAAGTGAGTTTGGATAATTATCTATCAGGATTTTGAAATATTTTTTTGTTTCTTTAGGATCTTTTTCGAGGTTAGCCATTCCGGTTTTGAAAATAATGTAAGGGAAAAGAACAGAATCAGCAGGGATATTCTGGGTGTAGAGACTCTCGGGAGGGCAGGTAAGATATCTGACGAAAGGTGATTGGTAAGAGAAAGTACTGTCCGGGTAAATCTTTAATTCACTTCTTATATAGTTTTTCAAATCTGCCTTACTTACATTTAGATTGAAAAGTATGTATAGGTCGAGTGAGAAAATGTTTCCTTTCGCCGTAGATTCCTTTATATCCTCAATACCCTCAGTAACTTTGTCTTTTAAAATCTTAATGCAACCGGTGAGATTTTGATTGGGAGAGAAGGAAAGCGCAGCATCGTATTTTTTTTGTCGAATCAATTCAACGGTTATTTTTCTTCTCTCTTCCGGAGAGTAATTTTTAATATCTTTACTGTCTAAAGTTTTGGAATTTAATAAAAAAAGTAGTATTAAATATATCATTCAATTAATTTCCTGAAGTATTCTTCAACTTCTTTTCTGTATTCTTCGGGATACGGTTCATTTATTCTTTTCAGAAGAAGTTCCCGAAGATTCTTTTTTTCTTCCCCTAAGTTTTCCGGTAAGGAGACTTTCTCGGGACTTACAAAAATACCGGGCTCTGAACGTCTTCTGCTGGAGACCTCACCTTCCCTTATTGCTTTTTCGGCTTCCAGTAATCTATCGAGAACTTTTCTTTGTCTCTCGATGAGTTTTTTGTCCAGCATTCCTCTTTCTAAATTATTTGCCATTTCCTCCATTTCAGATGATAGTGGTGCAAAAGCTTTTCCCATTTTTCTCAAGTCTTCTGCAAGCTGCCTTTGCCTTTCCGATAAACTTCTTAACTTCCCGTCGGCTTTAAGGTCAGGTACAGGTAAAGGCATCATTTTTCCGAGGCCATTCATGATTGAATTTTGCTGTTCAATAATTTGTTTGAGCGCACTGGCGAGGTTTTGACTGCTCGGAGGAGGAGCAGAAAAAAGTTTAAGTATTGCCTGTATTATTAAATCGTTTACCCTTTCCATTGAAACTCTCGGAACTTCCTTTTGCGTAAGTTCAATACTTAAGGCTTTCATCTTCTCTTTTGCTCTTCTAAGCTCTGTGAATACATCGGGAGAGAAACCAAGACTTTTGAGAAAAATGATTTGTAGTTCTCTGTCAACCCTATCCAGGCCTTCCAGGAGACCTTGCTCAATCAGACCTCTTTCAATACCGGGTTTCATGTCTATAAGGTTATTATGTGTACGCAGTATAAAACCAAGCTCCCAGCCTTTCTTTTTGATAGCTTCTGTTAGTTCTTCCCCTGCTCCTTGTTCTCTGGCGTTCTTTAGTGAGGTATTTAAATTACGCAGATTTTCCTCTATCGTTTTTACGGTTTTTTCATTCATTTCTCCTTTTTTCATATCATCAGCTAAATTTTCCATATCTTCAATGGTATTCGTTTTCTTAAATTCTAAAGTGATATTTTTTATTTCTTCATCTGCTGATTTTTTCATATCTTGAATTAACTGTTCAAGTTCTTCTGAGAGTTCTCTTTCAAGCCTTGATAGGGATTTATCTGCCTTTGATGAAGTAATTTCCTTTTGTTTTCTATATATTTCTTCTGCCCGGGCCGAGAATTCATTCAGTTCCAATAGCTTTTTCAGGTATTCAAGACTTTTTTTAAAGAGTTCCAATGTTTTCAG
>CAZQNI010000420.1:0-1801 GCA_964594255.1 uncultured bacterium
CGCCTCCTATATTATGAATATTAGCTGAAATCGTTACGATGTCGCCTTCTTCCGGCAAGTCGGGAATATGTGTTATATCTTCACTGTCTACAGCAAGATCAGGGGGCGGTCCGCTAACATTAAATGAGCGGGTAGCTGTATTATTAGTCTCATTCGATTCCAGGATTATATTGTCAGGGTCTGCTACAACATATAATGTATGATTTCCCTGGGGTAGCATGGTTAACAAGCCTGCGCTTACATAATGCCCACCGCCTATAAAAGGAAAATCGAAGGTTACAAGGAGAAGTCCCTCATTTTGAGGGTCACCATCGTAAACGGCGACAGTCGCATTGTTTACACTGGTTTCTCCGGCGTTATATACCGAAAATTCAATATTAATCGTATCTGTTTCTTCCGGTCTCGCGGGTTCTATCTTTATATCCTGAGGGTAAACAGCTAAATCGAGATGAGTAAATACATTTAGATGATAAATATATTCGTTATCTACTTCGTTCCCTTCTCTTATAGAATCATTACAATCGACAATCCCTTTAATTTCATACCTTCCCGAAGGAAGATTATACGAAAAATCGACTATTGTTGAATCGCCGGCTGAAAGACTGTCGATTACACCTTCCCAGAGTGTGAGAGTATCAAGCATAAATTTTGTCTCAAAAACATTCGCTTTTTCAGTACCTATATTTTTAATAACTGCGGAGAGAGTAAAGTCTTCCCCTTCGACAGGAGCAGGGGGTAAAGTGCTGGCAGAAGAAACAACCAGATTAGGGCTCATAGTACTTAGAGCAAGAATGGCAAGAGCGGTCTCATACGCGTTATCATTCCAACTCCCTGTAGAATCCTGAGAAGCAATCAGAAATTCTTTCGCCCTATTTCTTGCAATAAGCTGTGAGCTGTCAGCTGTGAGCGGATGTGACAGGGCAATCAAACTCAATGCGCTTTCATATATGGAGGTAGTATCAGTCCCAAAACTACCGTTTGTGTTCTGCTGTTCTACTAACCACGATGCTCCGTTACTGATTTGTTGGGAGAGAATAAAATAGGTTTGGTAATATTCAAGAGAAATAACACATAGAGCTGTTAGGTATAAACTGGCAATATTTTCATCATTATATCGCCAGAATCCTGCTGTCTTCTGGTTGTCCATTAAGTATCCAATTGACCATCCGATATTTTCGTTTACCGGATAAACGGATTCATGTAAAGAAATAAGGGCAAACGCTGTACTCAATACATCTCTTTCTTCTTTATCAAAAGTAAAACCACCTAGAGGAGGTGAATAATAAGTTAATAGAGTATCCTGTAAAGTAGATATATCTATATCGGAAGAGGCAAGCGCTTTTATTTTTTGAGATAAATGGATACTGTTTTCAGCTTCTAAGCTATCGAGATAAGTAATACCTTTAATATATGAGCTGTCTGATGGATTTAAAGCGCCGAGAGCCTCACAAACAGTTGCGGTTGATACATAAACACTTACAGTAGTATCTCCTCCCCATGAACCATCATCATTCTGAGAGTCCTTTAGCCATTGAAGTCCGTTATCAATGGTAGTATTGACATCGGTACTGTAAAGATTTAAAGAAAAAACAAGTAATACTGCTATAAAAAGTTTAAATATTTTCATCTCGTACTCCCTCTTTTTAATTTTTTTTCTTATCAAAAACAAGATATTTTTCCTCCCACTTCCATTCGGGCTGGAAGGCCGCTTCGGTGATGATTACAATTTTGTCGTTATTTACTAAGTCTTCTATCTTGTCCTTCACTTCTTTCGGAATATCCAATTCTTGTAACAATTCTT
>CAZQNI010000421.1:0-1799 GCA_964594255.1 uncultured bacterium
AACATCAAGTTTGGTGCCAGGATGGGTTTTGATTTTGTGGCGGCTTCTTTCGTTAAGAGTGCAAAGGATATAAAAAAAATAAGAACAGTTTTGAAAAAGGAAAAATCAAACATGCAGATTATTGCTAAAATCGAACATATAAAAGCAGTAGAGAATCTGGATGAAATCCTTGAAGCTTCGGATGCGGTTATGATAGCAAGAGGAGACCTTGGAGTTGAAGTTCCTGCTTCAGATGTTCCGCTTTTGCAAAAAACTATAATAAGTAAATGTTTAGAGAATGAAAAACCGGTTATAGTTGCAACGCAAATGTTAATGTCTATGACCGAACACCCGAGAGCAACAAGAGCTGAAGTTTCCGATGTTGCCAATGCTGTAGAAGACGGTGCTGATGCTGTTATGTTATCCGAGGAGACGGCAGTTGGTAAATATCCTATAAAATCTGTTCAATTTATGGCTGAGACAATTCAAAAGATGGAGACTTACTTACTTGGTAGGTTGCCTAAGGCTCTAAAATCGGAAAAATGCGAAATAGCTGATATTATAGCAAAGAATGTATGGCAGGCTGCGAGAGATAGCTCGGCTAAGTTTATAATCGCACATACTTCCTCCGGTTATACGGCAAAAAAAATCGCGAGATTCAGACCGGATATCGATATACTTGCCTTTACAGACAAAGAAATTATTAGAAGACAGATGAATCTTATCTGGGGCGTAAGGCCTTTTTTAGCCAAATTTTATAAACATGTCGATGATATGTTGTGTGATTCCGCGGAGTTCCTGTATAAAAAGGAATTGGTTAACGAAAAAGATATTGTTATTTTGACAGCAGGGGAACCTGTTGCGGTTTCCGGGAGCACAAATATGATGGAAATAAGAAAAGTTAAGTCTCTTTTAGATCAAAGAAAAAATTCTCTTGGAAAAAAGAGAAAATAGTAAAACTTTATTCTGGAATCAAATTAAATCTCCTATTGGGAATATATTTTTTGTATGGAAAAAAGAAGGTGTTCTTCTTGTCGGTTTCATTGAAGGAGATTATTCGGAAAAATTATCTGATTTTATTAAGGATAATTTTAGAATAATACGTTCCACTTCTCCGCTTGAAAGTCAGTTGAAGGAATACTTTGAAGGTGTACGTAAAGAATTTGGCCTAAAACTTATAATGAATGGTACCCCATATCAAGAGAAAGTTTGGAAAGAGTTATTAAAGGTCCCTTACGGCGAGACTATTTCTTATGGTGAACTTGCAAAGAGAGTCGGCAATCCGAAAGGAGCCCGGAGCATTGGTATGGCTGCCTATTTAAATCGTATAGGTATAATTATTCCCTGTCATCGAGTAATAAGAAGTTCAGGCGATATCGGAGGATATGCAAGCGGAGTCTCAAAAAAGAGGTGGCTGCTTGAACATGAGGGAGCCTTTGAATAGGACCCTTCGGATCAGTTGAATAGTTAAATTGTTGAATGGTTGAGTAGTTTTTAGGTCTTAGATTTTGGATTTCAGGTGTTAGTTTTGACCTTGGACTTCGGACATTGGACGACATATTCCCCTCAATTGCCAATTACTGTCAAAACCATATTGACTTAAAGCGGAAAATTCTTACAATATAAAATACAGGAGGTAAAAAAAACGAAGTATTCCTTTATTAGTAAATATAAATTTCAATTATTTATGTTTGTCCTGAATATTTTTTTTATACCCCAAATTCTTTTCTCCTGGGGTGAAAACAAACATCCAATCGATGAGGTGTTAGTCCAGGAAATTCTTCTTACTGAGGATTATGTTTTTTGTGGAACTGATGCCT
>CAZQNI010000422.1:0-1792 GCA_964594255.1 uncultured bacterium
CAATTAATTAAAAAGTTTGGACGGCACGAAAAAGATACAGGTTCTCCGGAAGTCCAGATAGCTCTAATTTCGGAGAAAATAAAAGAGCTTACCGAGCATTTGAAAGAACATAAGAAGGATTTTCATTCTCAAAGGGGTCTGTTAAATATGGCTTCAAAGAGAAAAAGATTGCTTAGTTATCTAAGAAGGAAGGATTATAATAGATTTGTTAAAGTTGTCAAGGATTTGGATATTAGAGTATAGGAGGATGAGGTTATATTATGAGATTTGCGGATTCTTTAATTGTTGGAGATAATGAAATTCGTTTCCAGACAGGGACAATAGCCAAACAAGCGTCAGGTTCGGTAATGGTCTCTCTTGGTGGTACTGTGGTACTCGCCACTGCCTGTTCGAAAGATGAAGCCGAAGAGGGACTTTCTTTTGTTCCGCTTGTTGTGGATTATCTGGAACGAACGTATTCGGCGGGTAAGATCCCCGGAGGGTTTTTTAAAAGGGAAGGAAAACCTTCAGAGAAGGAAATTTTAATTTCAAGATTGGTTGATAGACCAATTCGTCCACTGATTCCTGAGGGATATGCTAACGAGACTCAGATAGTTGTTATGGTTCTTTCGCATGATCAGGAAAACGATACGCATCCTTTAGCAGTCACCGGAGCCTCTGCCGCTCTCGCGGTTTCCGATATTCCTTTTAATGGGCCGGTTGGCGCCGTAAAAGTAGGATTGGTTGACGGACAGTTTATAATAAATCCTTCGGTGACACAACTTGCCGGGAGTAAGATGGATATGGTTGTTGCCGGTACCTCTTCTGCGGTAACTATGATCGAGGGTAGATTGGACGATGTAGATGAGAGTACCGTTTATTCGGCTATAGAAGTGGCTCATAGGGAGATACAGAAAATAGTACAGTTTCAGAAAAAGTTTGCGGAAAAAACCGGTAAACAAAAGAGGTTTTTTGAAGGGGCGGTTATACCTAAAGAATTGATAGATGAGGTTAGTTCAAGGTTTGGAAGCTTTATTGATAAGTTGAACATCACTCCCTCAAAGGAAGAAAGGAAAAACTTGAAGAAGGAAATTCTTGATAATCTTAAAGAGAAATATGAGGAAGATCAGTGGTGGCAGGTTGAGAAAGTAATTGAGGATAGGCAGAAAGAACTTATGCGGAAGACGATTTTAGAGGAAGAGAAAAGGATTGACGGTAGAAGGATTGATGAAATCAGGTCTATTGAGTGTAAAGTTAAAACGCTGCCTTGCCCTCATGGCTCTGCTATTTTTAGAAGAGGGGAAACAGTCAGTTTATCGGCTGTTACTCTCGGTTCAAAAAGAGATGAACAAAAGATAGATCATTTGATTGGTGAAGATTTCAAGAGGTTTATGCTCCATTATAATTTTCCTCCGTTTTCTGTCGGAGAGGTTCGGTTTATGAGAGGTCCGGGGAGGAGGGAAATAGGACACGGAATTCTTGCGGAGAATTCTTTATTGCCAGTTATCCCTGGGGAAGAAGAATTCCCTTATACCATAAGGCTTGTTTCTGATATTCTTGAGTCTAATGGTTCCTCCTCAATGGCAACCGTTTGTGCTTCCTCACTCGCTTTAATGGATGCGGGTATACCAGTAAAAAAACATGTAGCCGGACTTTCAATTGGTCTTATTAAAGAGGGTGCGGAATGTCGCCTTTTGACAGACATTTTAGGGGATGAAGACCATATGGGAGATATGGATTTTAAAGTTGCGGGAACTCGCGAAGGAATAACAGGTATACAACTCGATACCAAGATTCAAGATTTGACTCTTGA
>CAZQNI010000423.1:0-1791 GCA_964594255.1 uncultured bacterium
CAATCCTGCCGAGTTCCATATAAGCTTTATCTTTGAATTCATTTGATTTTGCCGCCTTGCTTAAAAATTGAATTGCTTGTTGCTTTCTTCCCATTTTTAAGAAGGCAAGACCTGCTTTGTAGTAACTGTCAGGTTCGTCGGAATATTCTAGATATTTTACAGATTCGTTATATTTACCCGAATTAAAGAGAATATTGCCCACAAAGCTGTTGACTTTTCCTTCCAGTCCGCTTCCTCTTAATCTTCTTAGTAAGTCTCTTGCTTCTTCTTCCATTTTTGAACTTCCCGATAAGCTATTTGTGGAAAGAAGAATACCGCGTACTCCTAAAAGCGTTAGAGAAGAAGCGTTGGCACCGGTAAGCTTTTCTCTTGTTAATTCAAATCCCTTTGTGTAGTATTTGAATGAGGAATCGAATTTTGCCTGGTCAAAATAATTGTCGCCGAGTAGTAAAAAAGATTCTACTAAAATTTCGGCGTCATAGACTTTAGAAATCATTGAATACAATTGTTCGTTAGAAGCCCTCAAATCATTTTTCTTTCTGAGGGCAAGAGCGATATAATAAGAACTTATCTGGCTGTAATTCGAAAGGGAGAAATTCTTTTTTATATTTACGAATTCTTCAATCGCTCTGTTGTAATCTTTGTTATCCAGAAACATCTTTCCGAGATTGAATAAAGCTTCCGGTTTTCTATCACCTTTAACCTGACGGTAAGCGCGTTCTGCCGATTTGGTATCTCCCATTGCATAAGCGGCATTTCCGAGTTGAAAATATATTTCCGCTCTGCTGCAAAAATCAGGAAAGTTTTCGGATAGTTCTTCAAGGTTATTAAAAGCCATATCGTATCTTTTGAGTCCCATCCATGCCCATCCTTTTGCTTCAAGAACATAGGAGGTTAAATCGGGGGACTTTTCCAAACTGACTTTATCGTATTCCAAAAGAGCTTTTCTGTACTCTTTTACACTTTGATAAATATCGCCTTTTAACATATGTACTTTATCGATTTCGCTTCCTTCGGGGGAATTACGTTCATATGCATCCAGCAGGCTTAAGGCTTTTTCAAATTCATTTAGTTTTTTCTTGGTTAAGGCAGCTTGAAAGAGGGCAAGATTTACGGACCCCTGATTTTTTTCGACTACTTCCATAAACTTTGAATATGCTTCGCCTGGTTTTTCCTGTAATAGTAAAATATTGCCCATCTCGATACGAGACTCGTCCCATAGTTCTCCTGTAATTGTGTTTAAAAAATACGAGGCGTGTTTATAATCGCCGTTTTTTTTGTAAATTCTAGCCATTTCAAAAAGGGCTTCATTTTTTAGAGTTGGGCTGTTTTTGCTTACCAGATGTAGATTTACGAGTGCTTCTTCAATTTGTCCTTTTTTATTTAGAGAAAGCGATTTCCAGTACATTGCGTCCAGAAAATAGGGATCACTTCCCGATACATTGTCAAAAAATTCTATGGCTTTATCATAATTGCCTTTTTCATGCTCTATCAACCCTATTCTGTAATTAGAAAAACCGGAAAGTGAGGGATCTGAAGCCGTGACTTCTCGTAGGTACTGAATTGCTTTTTCTGTATTTCCATTGTTTTCGTTGATGTCTGCAAGGTGTGAATACGCACGTGCGACATATTTGCCTTCAGGGTATTCTGCGAGATATTCGATAAAGGCTTTTTCCGAATTTTTGTTGTTAGAGAGAAAAATTGATTTCGCGTAAAGAAAAGCGCCTTCTTCTTCATATTCTCCTTTGATTTTTGAAAAAATGGATGCTGCTTTTTCGTAATCTTTTAAAG
>CAZQNI010000424.1:0-1786 GCA_964594255.1 uncultured bacterium
ATCATAAGGTTATTATAATGACAGATGCCGATATAGATGGTGCACACATAAGAACGTTGTTGCTGACTTATTTCTTTAGGTACGCAAAAGAAATCATAGAAAATGGTAACCTTTATATAGCTCACCCTCCTCTTTACCAGATAAGTGACGGGAAGAAGAAAAGATGGGCATACACGGAAAGAGAAAAGGAAAAAGAAATAGAGGGAATTGGGAGCGACAAAGCCAAAGTACAAAGATTCAAAGGCTTGGGAGAAATGAACCCGTCACAGCTCTGGGAAACGACAATGAGTCCGGAAAACAGAATCTTAAGAAGAGTATCGATTGAGGACGCAATAGAAGCAGACCGGATGTTCGATATATTGATGGGTAACGCGGTCGAACCCAGAAAGGATTTCATTTTAGCCAACGCACAGTTTGTTGAAAACCTGGATATATAAAGAAATTTTAAAAATTAAATATCAAAATGTAAAACTACAAATCAAAGTTCAAAAACTTATTCTCAAACAGAGCCACGGAGGTACAAAGGAAAAAAGAAAAATTATATTGTTTTTCCAACTCTAAACCGTCAGACAATTAATCCCGAATAAATACGGGTAAGCACTGGTCGGAGAAATAATTTTAAATTTTTATCTGTAATTTTGCTTTTTAATTTTTAATATTTGATTTACATTAGCTGGCAATACTGTGAATCTCTTTTTTAGAAATCTAATGCGGGAAACTGATTAAAGCATCGAATATAAACTTTCCGCCCAGGAAAAAGAGAAAAATACCACAAATCAAAAAAATACCTTTCTGGAATTTTTTGCCGAAGAAAGCACCACCTTTATAAGATATTATTGAAAGAAAATACAACCACAAAAAATCGCAAAGCCAGTGTATTACTGCAAAAACTGCGAACCAAAAAATACCAAATTCAGCTGAACGCGCAATTAAAGCAGCACCTATCGTTGCCCACCAGATTATAAAATAAGGGTTTCCCAAACTTAGAAAGGCTCCGGCGGCTATGGGGGAGCGCTTTTCCATTTTGTCTTTCAGCTCGGAAACTTTTAAACCTCGTAATATATCTAAACCCATCCATAACAAAAATAGACCACCCGCAATTCCTATGCTTTCACGAACATAAGGTATATTAATCAGAGAATCAAAACCAAGAAAAATAAGGAAAATCAGGGGAAATTCCACTATACCATGTCCAAAAGAAATTAATGCTCCGGCATGCGGATTTTTACTACCCTTACCGATTGTTACAGCAGTTATAGGACCAGGCGCCATTACTCCGGAAAAAGATATAAAAACAGTTTGGAGTAGAAATGTGACTATTGACACGTTTTTTAACCTATAATTGTTTTAAGCGCGTTTCTGTTTTCGGCAATCCAATTCATAAAATCTTGCCAGTTATTTTCCATTTCCTTAAATTTAGGATAATCCGAAGACGCGGTCTTTCTGTATTTAAATATAAGGATAATATTTTTTAAAAACTTAAAAACTTCGCTTATGTTTCCGCGGGAAAAAGCACGTAGGGTTAAAATAATGTTCGTAACAACTATTTTAAAGTATAAACCATTGGTTAAAAAATAACCCGGATAAGGCATTGTATTTTTTATAGGATAACCACTTTTTTTTAATTTCACCCTCATATATATAAATCGCTTAATATCTTCTCTCATCTTAAGCCATAAGGGATTTTGCCCCTCAGGGGGGAGATGTTTTATCGAAAGCTTGTTATCAAGTAAAAATTTAAATCCTTTTGATTTCGCATTACAAAGAAAATCTATATCTTCACCCC
>CAZQNI010000425.1:0-1785 GCA_964594255.1 uncultured bacterium
CAAAATTTCTTACAAGCTGCGGAAAAATTGCTTCATAACAAATATAAACAGAAAAATTTAGATCATTCGCTTTGAAAACAGTAAAGTCCGAACCCGGAGTAAATTGTCCCTGTCCCAAATTAACATCTCTCAATTTTGGAATTACGTCATCGAAAGGGAGTCTCTCCACAAAAGGAAGAAGAAAAACCTTTCTATAAATACCCTTGATACCGGATGAATCGACAACGGCTGCCGCATTATAATATGCAATTCCTCCTTTCTCTCTTTCGAAATCGACCATGCCCGTAATAATAGGTGCTCTCTTTTCTTTAGCAAGGTCCCTGAAAAAAAGCTCCGTACTATTATCGTTGGTAAGAGAGAAAAGTGATGCTGTTTCCGGTAACACATATAAATCAGCACCCGGGCTGTTTTCAATAATTCTTTTTATCCTGAGTAATCGATCAAAATCATCTTTTCTTTTATCTGATGGCAAAACATTAGGTTGTACCACTCCTATGGTCTTGTACTCAACATTCGAAATTCCTCTGCGAAGTATAATTTGTGAATATATAAAGGGGATAATCAGTAAAGAAAGAAAAGAAAAAAAGCAAACCATTTTCTTTTTCCTTTTCGCACTTAAATTCTTAAGAAATAAATATATAAAGATGTTTAAAGAAAGAACCCACAACGAGACAAGAGGCAAGCCGCCGATAGAGGCGAACTGAAGTAGATGAAGTAAATTGCTCTGAGAAAATCCAATTGAACCCCAGGTAAAGCCCCAGACAGAAGAAAGACTTCGCAGGAATTCCAATCCCGCAAAAACAATCGGGAACAAAAAGGTGTAGCCTCTTTTATTTAATTTATTATACAAAATACCCGAGAAACCGAAAAATAAAGAAAGATATATCACTAAAAGAAAAGACCCGAGCACTACAAGCGGAACAATTGTACCCTCTACCACATCCGATAAGGGAACCCAGTAAAGAAGCGTAGAGAAAAAAACAAAACCCATAATAAAACCTTTTAAGAAAGGATATTTTCCGTCTCGAAGAGAATAAAACAGAGGGATAAAAGAGACCCAGGCAAGAAGGGAAATATTAAAAGGGGCAAACGAAAGGGTCAAACAAAACCCGCTTAAAACTAATAAAGCATAATTAACAGAAGATTTCTTAAAACGATCGAAAAAATCCAACATAATCAGGAAAAACTCAGTCCAGATGAACTTCTTTTTTCTCCTCCGCCGATTGGTAAGCCGCATCTACTATTTTAGCAATTTTATAAGCATCTTTCCAGCTATTTTCCTTTAGACGTTCCCCCCGTACAGCTTTTATGAAATAATCTACAAGACCCTGATAAGAAGCCTTCACCGGATGTTTGGGAATATTAATTGGAGTAATATCCTTAACTTTGTTATCCTCTAACTTTTTTATCTTCAGAGGATTTAAAAGACCAACTCCGTCACTTCCGTAAAGGTTAAAATAAGTGAAATCCTTTTCGAAAAGAAGAGTCCAACCTACCTCAAGCAAAAGATACTTTCCATCTTTATAGCGCAGGAATACTATTCCGGAATCTTCAATTTTATCAGTGGTATGAAATCCAGCAATAACCGAAGAAATATCAGAACCAAAAAGATGAGTAACGTAACCAAGAATCTGCACCCCTAAGGTCATTATAGCTCCTCCTCCGGATTTCAAAGGATCTCTTCTCCACCCATCAAGATGTTCCTCGTGCAGGGATTTCAGCCATCCCGCCTTAGCAAAGGAAAGCTTACCTAATTCTCCTCCGAAAACAAGTTCTTTTAATATT
>CAZQNI010000426.1:0-1783 GCA_964594255.1 uncultured bacterium
TTCAAGATATTTCATACCTCTTTTATGTCAAGTCCCTTTATATTCTTTTTGACAAATTCAAGTGCTTCTTTTTTTGTTTTAATTTTTCCTTCTTCGTAAGCCATTTGTACTTTACTTAAGATCTCCCCAAAAATGGGCCCAGGACTAAGACTAAAATTTTCAATAAGATCTCTCCCCTTAAGTAAAGGTTCTTCCACTTCGTCTTTCATCGAAAAATAATAGCCAATAATCTCTTTGCATACTTCCGTTAAATGGGGATCTATTACCCCGGTTGTTGCCGCCTGATCTGCACTCGAAAGCAAAGATAATCCTATTACATCCGGACCCAATTCGAAACATAATCTTCTTTTAGCTCTCTCGGTTATCTCTTGCTGGGCAGCGAGAAGATGAATCCACATATGATGCAAAATTAGCTTAGAAATATAATTTCTCTCATCGGTAGAAAACTTCAGCTCCTTACCAATCTTTTTAAACCAATCAGAAGCTATTTTATCATGTCCGTAAAAATGAACCTCGTCCCCCTTCATTTCCTTCGCATCAGGTTTCTTTATATCATGTAATAGGGCAGCTATTTTTAACCCTATCTTGTTTTCCAAATAATAGGCTTCTATCTTCTTTTTGTGAACACCAAAGATAGATAAATCCTTAGAAAGAGCGTCCATTTTTTCAAGAGTTAATATTGAATGTTCTAAGAGATTCTCTGAAATTTTTCCTCCTTTAATCTCTTTCATCCTCAAAAATCCGGGAAATATTTTATCGAAAATTTCGGGAAATACCGCAAGGTGGGTCTTATCAGCATTAAATAAAGCCGATAGCTCAAAATGTATCCTCTCGGGAGCAACTTCTGAGAGCTTACCTGCATACTCTTTAAATAAATCTGCGGTGCTTTCTTCAATTTCAAAACCTAAATAAGCTCTAAATCGCAAACCACGAAGTATTCTGCAGCTATCTTCCACAATATTCTTTCTACCCATGGTTTTAATGATACCATTTTCAAGGTCTTTAACACCGTTAAAAGGATCTATAAAACGTTTATCAAGAAGATTATAAGCCATAGCGTTTATTGTAAAATCTCTTCTTCCAAGGTCTTCTAAAATTTTCGTAGAACCAAGTCCTAATACGTCAATATTAACATCTTCGTTGGTTACTCTAAACTCATTTAGATCCTTTTTTAACCGAAAATACTTGCCGAGCGCCTTTGCGAAATCTTGACCTTTACCACTTATCGCAATATCAATATCGCATATTTCAAAACCAAGCAGAAGGTCTCTTAGCATCCCCCCCACAAGATAAACCTTTTTATTCGCTTTATCAGCGTAGTTCTTTATCTTTTTTAATGGTTTTATTTTTCTAAGAAGACTCTCAAGATTCTGTTTCTTTATCATTTTTTCTCATTTTTCCTTATCATAGGTTCCGCTACAATTAATAATAAAATAAAAAACAAAAAAGTCCATCCAAAAATATTGCCTATTCTCGCATAAACAGTTTTACACTTCAAAAGAGGAACTTCACAAACAATACAATCCTCATTGAAAATCTTAGTCTTCTTTTCAATTCTACCGTAAGGATCAGAGATAAATGAAACACCCGTATTAGCAGATCTTACGACAGCCCTCCTGAAGATTATCGATTGAAAAGCAGCCATTTGAGCATGCTGGTAAGGCCCACTAGTTCTACCGAACCAACCATCTTCGGTAATATTTACGAGAAATTCAGCCCCATTTTCAACAAAATTTCTTACAAGCTGCGGAAAAATTGCTTCATAACAAATATAAACAGAAAA
>CAZQNI010000427.1:0-1767 GCA_964594255.1 uncultured bacterium
AATTGCCTATTTTTTAAAACAAAGTCGCCGCCTTCGGCGGCGTTTTTCTAAAGAATAATCGAACCGGTTTTGTTTATCTAAAAAACATTCATTTAAAGTTTTGCCAATGACGAAAAATGATCTCTGACCACAAAATAGAAGCTGAGAGCTCCTGTATTTACCTCATAAACATTACCTTTCTTGAAGCTTCTTTATTTCCTGCTTCTATCCTCAGGAAATAAATCCCAGAAGAGAGTTTCTCTTCTGAATTTCCCGTACCGTTCCAGGTTACCTCATGAGCACCGGAAGATTTTTTGCCTGAGTGAAGGTTTTTTATCTTCTGCCCGAGCATGTTGTAAACGGAGATATTAACATTAACCGCTTTTTTCAATTTATAGCTAAAGGTTGTTTTAATAGTAAAAGGGTTTGGGTCCGCCGGAGATAAGGAGAACAAATCGGTGTTTATTTCTTCTTCAATTCCGCTCAATTCGGAATTTACCTTTATCAGGTAGACGTCACTGCCCCCCGCGCCGTAGGATTTCGTCTCGCCTGCGATAATGTATCCTCCATCGGCTGTCTGCTGGACTGAGTTGCCGCAATCATAATCAGCTCCTCCGTAAGTCTTAGTCCCAATGGTGTCTCCGCTAGAGTTTGTCTTTATCAGGTAGATGTCATAGCTAGGTGAGCCAGTGTCGGAACCAGTTTTTCCCGCGACAATGTATCCTCCATCGGCTGTCTGCTGGACTGAGTTGCCATAATCATCATCAGCGCCTCCGTAAGTCTCAGTCCACAGGGTATCTCCAATGGAGTCTGTCTTTATCAGGTAGACATCATTACCCCCTTGTCCGTAAGAACGAGTGGTCCCCGCGACAATGTATCCTCCATCGGCTGTTTGTTGGACTGATATGCCGTAATCGCTGTAAATTCCCCCATAAGTTCTCGTCCATAGGGTATCCCCCAGGGAGTTTGTCTTTATCAGGTAAGTGTCAACGCCGTTGGATCCAGTTCCTCCTGTGACAATATATCCTCCATCGGCTGTCTGCTGGACTGATAAGCCGAAATCATCATCAGCACCTCCGTAAATCTTAGTCCACAGGGTATCTCCAATGGAATCCGTCTTTATCAAGTAGACGTCACTGCCCCCCGCGCCGAAGGGAGGATACGTCCTACCCGTGACAATATATCCTCCATCGGCTGTTTGCTGGACTGAGTAGCCGAAATCTGCAAAGACATCTCCGTAGGTCTTAGTCCATGTAGTATCTCCGTTGGAGTTAGTCTTTATCAGGTAGACGTCATAGCTAGGCGCGCTGGCGGAACCAGTCCTTCCCGCGATAATGTATCCCCCATCGGATGTCTGTTGGACTGATTCGCCGAAATTATAATCATTGCCTGCGTAAGTCTTAGTCCAGGTGGTATCCCCTAGGGAATCTGTCTTTATCAGATAGACGTCAATGGCGCCAGCGCCGTAGGATTTCGTCTCTCCTGCGGTAATGTATCCCCCATCGGATGTTTGCTGGATTGAGTTACCATAATCATCATTAGGACCTCCATAAGTCTTAATCCAGGTGACTTGACCGAACAAACCGATACTCCCTAAGATAAAAATTAACGTAAGCTTTGATAAATGTTTCATTATTCCTCCTTATTTTTTATTATATTATAAAGATTTTTTTTGTTTTGTCAAATGCTTTTTTACTAACTTTAGAAATTATTTACTCTTGACATTATTTTTATTATCCTTAAGATAAAATTAATGACCAATTATTTCATATACGCAAGAAAATCAAC
>CAZQNI010000428.1:0-1762 GCA_964594255.1 uncultured bacterium
CTCTCCTGTTCGGTCATATGCCGTAATCTGAAATCTCCATGAATAGACGACCCTATTCGTAGAATAGTCCCCAGTGAATACTCCCATCCGTAAATTCCGGACTTAGAGACCGCCATCTCTAAAACGTTCGAATGCGGAAGATTAATAATCCCCTCCAGTTCAAAACTTTCATTTCTTCTGTTGTAATAACTATTCTGATATTTAAAATTCAGCCTTCCCTTATCGTAAAGGAAATAATATAGACTCAAATAATTTCGATAGCCACTGTCTCTATCGCCGCTCCAATTTACATTATTGGTGAAATTTACTGAAAGGTTAAAGGGAAAGCGGTAAGAAAAACCATCGAGGACTTGATTTTGTAGAGGTCTATCCAATCGTCCCGACTGATAGAAACCGGAAAAAACACTTAGACCTGTGGGAAATTTATACGAGGGATTTATTCCCCAATTAAACCTTCCGCCTATATATTCGATACCTTCCCGGGAGACAAAGCCATAACTATAATATCGCAAGAAAGAACGAAGGGAAAGGAAGCCCATACTGTAAATGAGGTCTTCATTGATAGCGAGTTTCGGACTCTCCGTATATCCCAATTTTATATCATTCAAAACCTTCAGATTTCTAAAATCAAGGTTAAATTCGTCTCCCAATATAGAGGAAGTCCTGTCTCTATCCCATCTTGAATTAAAGGTAAACTTATGATTGGAGATAAAGAGTTCCATTTCCGAAAAAAAGTTATTTCTATAAAAAGTGGGGAAGACTCGAGCCATCAAATCTCTCATCTTACCTACTCTCACATTTAAATCATAATTACCGAAAGGGGAGTTGTAGCCAATCTCAGCACCCCTTAAATAATCCATATCACCTAATACAAAGTGATAAAACCTGTTATATTCGCCAATGGAAATGGAATCATATCTGTATTGAAATCTCTTTACGCCAAAATCCTCTCTATACTTCATAAATAGAACTTCGGTATTCCAGCGTGTCCCCCTGGTATTTATAAGATAATTGGTTACTCCGTATGATGTTTCATCATATTGATAAATATTATGATACAAATTTGTATAGTATTGAAAAGATAAAAAAAATAAAATCATTATCATTCAATTATTCGATCTTTTTAACCCCCTCAAGTATCTTGTCACCGCCGTAATCCACACTCGCTGTTATTTCATCACCTTTAAGAATTTTGATACCTTCGAACGTTAATTGATATTCGCGGGTTGTTGCGGGTAATATTACCGATGAGCTAAGAGAATCGCGGTATATCTCCTTCTCTCCTCGCCTAACCCAGTACTCGACTTCTGGTCTTAACCATATGTTACCGTTGTTTTGAACCTTCATCTGTAAATCCCCACTTTTGTCTAATTCCATTTTCTTTATTTCCGCTTCTTTAAATGTTGTTCCCGCAATATCTAAATAAGTAGTTATTCCAACTCTACCAGCTAATCGTACAAGGGGTGTCCATTCCTCTTCCTCCGGCGGCTTGCCTTCGAAGAATATAACGCTCCAGTATCCGCCTGTAGTCTCCGATGGTATTTCGAAGGTTATTCTTATATCTTTTATTTCTCCCGGTGCAAGAACAAATTCGGTTGGATTTATTGTAATCCACTCTGAGCAGGAATTGGAAAGAGAATCCGCAGGATAATACAATATCTTTCCATCTTTACTGAGATTCCAGTCTCCCTTGTAAACACTGATTATGGCTTCATTGTAGGCGTCCCCGTTCTTTACCGATATTTCCCTGGTAACCACTCCG
>CAZQNI010000429.1:0-1762 GCA_964594255.1 uncultured bacterium
CTTAGCAAAGGAAAGCTTACCTAATTCTCCTCCGAAAACAAGTTCTTTTAATATTTCGACATCAGGTCTGAACCTTCCATTGAAAGCAGGCATTAAAACCAAATCAGAGGAATCAACAACTTCTCCCAGACGCTTCACCTCCTTGGCATCGAGCCCAAGAGGCATCTCACAGAGAACATTCTTTCCATACTCAATCGCAGAAATAGCCATGGGAGTATGCAGATAATTGGGTGTGGCTATAATTACCGCATCAATTTCCGAATCCTGCAACATTTTTTCGTAATCTACAAATATCTTTTTTATCTTATACATCTTCGAAAGAATTTCTACCTTCTCTCTGTTCGATTCGGAAACTGCTTCAAGAACGAGATCTTCTCTTTCGGCAATCACCGGCAAATAACCAACTTGCGCAACCGCACCCGCACCCACCAAACCGATTTTTATTTTATTCTTCATTAGCTCCCTCAATGAAAACTCTATTGTCTTTGATTTTTAATTTATTCTTCGAAAAAAGATCTATAGCCTCGGGATATATCCTGTGTTCTTCTTTTAAAATCCTATCAGACAGGCTCTCTTCTGTATCATCCTGGTAAACAGGTACCACCGCCTGCAAGATTATAGGGCCTCCGTCCACATCTCCCGTTACAAAGTGAACTGTAGCCCCGGCAAAGCGCACCCCATAATCCAATGCTTTTTTCTGTACTCTAAGACCTTTAAAAGAAGGCAAAAGAGAAGGATGAATGTTCATCATTTTCCATTTAAACTCTGATATCATTTTTTCCTTTACTATCCTCATAAATCCAGCGAGACACACAAGATCAACTTTGTATTCCTTTAAAGTATTAATATAACTATCCTCAGCATTACCGATTAATACAGGTTTTGAAGCTTCAGGGTCAATATAATGTGCTTTTATTCCTGCTTTTCTTGCCCTCTCTAGCGCATAAGCTTCTTTGTTATCGGAAAGGACAACCGCTACTTCCGCATCGATTTCTTCAGATTTACTCTTATCAATAATAGACTGAAGATTTGAACCTCTCCCTGAAACTAAAACACCTACTCTACACGACACTTTTTTCCTCCTCTGTAAGCTTAAAATAAACTTCTTCCAAAGTCGAATAATCCTTACCCATACTTTTTTTAAGTTCGGAAACCTTTCCGGTTTCTATCAAAACTCCATTATCAATTACTCCGACTCTATCGGATATTTCTTCCGCAAGAGAGAGAGAATGTGTGGACATAAAAACAGAAACTCCCCTGTCTACCCTTTCCCTTAATAGTTTCTTGACTGTTCTTGCGGAAACAGGGTCCAATCCTACCATAGGCTCATCAATAACAATAACGTCCGGATTATGAATTAATGCCTGTATAAATATTACCTTTTGCCTCATACCATGCGAATATTCGGAAGAAGGAAAATCGATCCATTTTTCTATTCCGAATTCCTCAAATAAACTCTCCATCCTTTTTTCAATGGTTTTCTTTTCCAATTCGTAAAGTCTGCATACGAAAAATATGAATTCCCTTCCGGTTAACTCAGGATAAAGAAAAGGCTCATCGGGAATATATGCAATTACGCTTTTGGCTCTTTCAGGTTCTTTTAGAAGATTAATCCCTTTTATAAAAATTTCTCCTTCTGTTGGTAATATAAGTCCGGTAATCATCTTAACAGTTGTGGTCTTACCTGCTCCGTTTGGGCCCAAAAATGTAAATAACTCTCCTTTGGGAATTACTAAGTTCAAACCGTTCACAGCTTTAACCT
>CAZQNI010000430.1:0-1759 GCA_964594255.1 uncultured bacterium
TTGAGGTTCAGCAAATCGCAAGGACAATCGCAAAAGCGCTCCGCTTAAATGAATCCCTCACTGAAGCAATAAGTCTGGCACATGACATCGGACATACTCCTTTTGGACATGCAGGGGAAGCCAAATTAAACGAACTTATGAAAAACCACGGTGGATTTGAGCATAATGTTCAGGGTCTACGGGTGGTAGATTTTCTCGAGCACAGGTATAGCAAATTTAGAGGTTTGAATCTCTGTTACGAAACAAGAGAAGGAATAATAAAGCATGAAACCGATTACGATTCTCCTAATCCGTTAAAAAATGAATTTGACCCAGTTTCTTCTGCTTCTCTTGAAGGGCAGATAGCAAATATCGCGGACGAAATCGCATACAATGCCCATGATCTTGACGACGGACTCAAATCTAATTATATAAAACTGGACCAATTAAGAAAAGTCACCCTCTGGAGTGACATTTATAAAAAAACAGATCCGGAACTCGACAATCAGGACAGAATCTATATGTCAATAAGAAATTTTATTAAAATCGAAGTAATAGATGTAATCGAAACGTCTCTAAATAATATCAATAAAAACAAAATAGAATCCTTAAAAGACGTTTACGATAACCCTCCAGTCGTAAAATTTTCCGAAAAATTAGAAAAACTAAATCGTGAATTGAAAGATTTCTTGATGGAAAATTTATACCAGCATTACAAGGTTATAAAAATGCAGGAAAAATCCAAAAGAATAATCGACATACTTTTCTCAATTTATATAAAGGAACCAAATCAGCTACCCCCTCAATTTCATAAAACAATACCGGAATCTGGAAAAGAAAGAGTCACTTGCGACTACATAGCGGGAATGACAGACCGCTTTGCGCAATATGAATACGAAAGACTTTTTTTTCCGTTCAAGAAGATGTAAAATCTCCCGCCTGAGCAAGTATTTAATAAAACAGGCGGCTATCCCATTCATCGCTGGATTTTCACTTTTCAGTTTTATTCTCCTTATGGATAGGGCTTTTCAATTGTTCGATTTTCTGATAGGTAAAAATGTCCCGCTAATATCTGTCATTGGAATTTTTGTCTATAGCTTACCTTTTATAATAGCTCTGACTGTCCCGATGGGAGTGCTGGTTTCTACTATCGCGACTTACGGAAGAATGAGCGGGGATTTTGAAATCCTCGCAATACGCTCTCTCGGAATAAACCCCTTAAGTTTGACCAAAGGCTTTTTCCTCGCAGCTTTGGGCGTCACAATCGGAATGGTCTTTTTTAACATTTACTTGCTACCCGAGTCTAACTTCAGGCTAAAAAAACTTTATCTTGAAGTTTCAAGAGCCAGACCTACACTGCACTTGCTTCCTGAAAAATTCAATGAAATTGGTAATGGATACACCCTCTGGATAAAGACAATAGACCATTCAAAGTCAGAACTAACAAAAGTTATGCTTAAGGAAGACCTGCCCGGAGAACCCACAAGAATAATATACGCCGACGAAGGCAAAATGAAAGTTTTAGGTGACAGCTTAACTTTTTCCCTCTCGCAGGGTGAGACCCACATATTCGACCGTGCAAATCCTGTGGAATACAGAATAATGAATTTTAACAATTATATCATATCTATCCCCCTCGGAGAAAAAAAAGCAAGAACCGTCAGTAGAAGTTACAGAGAAATGAATTTGGAACAGCTATTGCAAAACGCAAGAAGAACAGACGTTAAAAGAAGAAAATGGCGTTATCTTCTTGAAGCCCATAAAAAATTCTCCATACCTT
>CAZQNI010000431.1:0-1758 GCA_964594255.1 uncultured bacterium
AGCACGATTTTTAGGTCCTGACTTATTATAGTTAATTTCAAACCATTACTTTTTACATCGATGGTATTGAACACTCCTCCTATTGCTTCGCCTTTTCTTATTTTCTCTAAATTTAAAGGAGTATATTTTTTTACATTATAAATTTCCAGGTAAAACTCTTTCCTTTCTTTGTCTGAAGTTCTGGACGAGTAAGATCTAAGAAAAAATGTTTCGTTTTTTGAGTCGAAACCAAAATCTTCCTCTGTAAACTCGGAATCATGCATTTTTCTGATAACCTCTTTAATATCCTCTATGCTTTTTATTTCCTTTTTCATTATTGCTAATCTTAGTGTAAAGGGGGGTAAATGTCAAGGATGAATTTCCTTTCGGGAAATTCATCAGTCATGAGTCACGAACAAAACTGACATACAACAACCAAGAGGAACAACGAATTGCACAAATAACACGAATGAAGATATTTTTTTTGTTTTTTTACTGCTATCTGCTCACTGCTCTCTACTCCCTACTTACTATCCATCTTGACAAATATATTTTCTTCCGTACAATGAATATGATAGTATACGGGAAAAGACAGAGTAGTTTATATAGGAAAATAAAAAAATCAAGGAGGTAAATATGCTAAGGTGTAGTAAGTGCGGAACAGATTATGAAGTAAGTTTGGATTTTCAAGCAAGCGGAGAAGTAAGGGTTGCAAGTTGTCGTGCGTGTCCGGTCGACAATATATACGCAGTTTGTGAGAAATGTGAAGACCTCGATAAGATTGAATCAGATTCTTGCCCCGGGTGTGGAGCCTGGAACATGTGGGAAATACGGAAAATGGTTCCAGTAGAATAGATACATTTAATCGAGATAGCTTTACTCCCAGGAAAATTTTTAACGTGTGGGATTTTAGGTGTTGTAGTTTTTTTTAACTCACAACGCATAACACACGACTCTTTTTTATTGTAAAAAACTACCAAATACCGGAGATCAGGCGGTAACGGGTCTTTTGCATGTATTCCTTACATCCTTTCAGTTCTCTCACAAGTACTTTTTCCTCATTCAATATTCTTGCCACGATAACGGGTATGATAAATATAACAGGGATCATCGCCCAATAGGAACCCAATGCCAAGGGTGGCGAACCTTTGTGTATGGTCCGCTTGTAATGACTGTCTACTCCGGTTCGACTTCTACAATGCGTGAAGCATAGGGGTTTTCTTTGATTACCAGAAAAAATATACCATAGCCAAGCAATACCAAAATATCCGAAATGACCACTACTCCCACCGGAACATGCGACCACCCAAAGCGTTTGTCAAAACCCGGGAGCAGGAAGGCGATAAGGAATGGGATGTACGAGAGTTTTATAATAAGTTTTTGCTCCGCTTCTTTTTCTTTCATTTTCATCCTGCGGGCAAGTAAATCCGGCTCATTTTTTATTAAATAAATAAATACAAAAAACATGGGGATAAAGAGGGTGGACATATACAACCAGGCTTCCCCATACGCAAATGTCCCGGCCGGAATTAAAAACATGGCTAATAGCACAAGAAAACCTGGTATGAAGCGTGCACATACCATTATTATTAATTTACCTTTCGAAAATTTCTTATTTAAATTTCCCATATTGTTAATCGTAGTGAAAAAAAGAGAAATTGTCAAGTAATTTTCGCCACGAAGACACAAAGGCACATAAAACAGTCATGAGTCCTGAGTCAAAACTAAATCCTATATCCTAAATCCAAAATCCTAAATCTGAACCACGAAGAACACAAA
>CAZQNI010000432.1:0-1756 GCA_964594255.1 uncultured bacterium
ATATTACCTCCTTGGGGTTTGAATATTTACATAATTTTGTAAATGTAATTAAATCCGAATACGATTTTACGGAAAACGTATTGAGATACTTAACCGGCAAAACCAGAAGGCAGATAAATGAATAAGAAAACAATTAAATTCCTCACGATCTTGAAGGTTCCTTAACCTACATTTACTACTACTAAAATACTTAATTTTCAAGAAAAGTCAAGGGAAACTAAAATACTATCACAGAGCACACAGAGTATTTAAAATGTTAGTCTGCTGGTCTGTTGGTCGGTTAGGCTGTTTTTTTACCCACCAACGCACCAACAGACTAACACACTAACAAAATAAGGAACAACGAACCATCTTATTAGAAAAACAAGCCCCCACCCCGTTACAAGGTTTTTGATTTATAAAAGCGTAAAATTGCTGTCTTTATAATTTATTGTTAAAACAAAATTACTCAAAAAGCTCTTAACTCCGAGCAAAGGAATATGTAAATTAGGCATAAAATCTATCAAGACTTCATCCGTAATGAAATCAAAGATTTTAATACGAATACTATGGCTGTAAGCAACGGTTAAACCATTGCCAGTGTTTATCTTTTTTTTATATCCGGATTTCAGATTATGTCCTAAAAGAGAAGCAAGAGAAGCGGGTAAGGCGCATTCATCAGCTCCGTTATCTATCAAAGCTTAAACATTTATTTCTTTATTTTTCTTTTGATTCAAGATAGTAACAGGAAGGTATGGGCGTGCTATATCATCCGGACGGGTTTTTGTAAAAGGATAATCTTTAACCAGCACAATAAATGTGAACTACTTCTTTATTGGGGATGTAAATAATGTAAGGATTCTGAATTCCTTTTTCTTTTGCGGCTTTGAGCGCTGTTTTCGGTGATTTTCCGACACCGACAACGGAATTATCTTCAGCGCTTTTTAGCGCAACATATTTACCGTCATATTCATGCGTATTTAATAATATTTTTTCCATTTATTTTCTCCCTTCAATATAAATTAAGCAATACATCCCTTTTGTCAAGCAGATGATCTCACACAGAAACACAAAGATTTAAATCGTTAGTCTGTAAAAGAAAGACCAGCGACCGCAGACGGGAGACCGCGTATAGAAAAATCGAAAAACGGGAAAATTGGGAAATGGGTTTTTTGTCTTTTCTAAACTCTAAATCCTATATCCTGAATCCTAATTATGCTGTTTATCCATTTGACTCAGATTCGAAGAATCTATTCATTTCCAAATATTTGTTTTTCCGTCAGCTTATAGAATGGAATAAAGCGTATTTCACAGGAATCCATCAAAATAGTCTCATCTAACATTAGATTTACAACTAAAGATTTCTTTGGTTTATAACGATTGATAAAACTTCTCAGTGACCTTGCTATTTTTGGGTTATTTAACTTCTGGTACTTTACTTCAATGGGTATAAAGCTTCTACCCTTATCTATCACAAAATCAACTTCTGCTTTATCCTTAGATCTCCAGAAACAGATTTTCGAAGAAGTCATGTTAGTTCTTTCTCTCAGGATATTGGAAATGAAATTCTGGAAAACAAAACTTTTATTTTGAAAGTTTCCAAAGCTGCCAAGGGCAAAATTTCGGAGTCCGAGGTCGTAAAAATAGAAAGTCGGCGATTTGGTGATTTCTTTGCGAACGTTACTAAAATAAGGTGCAACCTTATGAATTATAAAAGTTTTCTCCATATACCACAGATATTCTTTTAAAGTTTTATGAGCAATACCTAAAGTTGAGG
>CAZQNI010000433.1:0-1739 GCA_964594255.1 uncultured bacterium
ATTATATAAACCAATTCAAATTCCTCCTCTTCAATCCAATCAACACAAGAAATAAGGGCTAAATGGTCATAACCTTTATTGGCAAGGAATCCCAAAACTGTTAAAATCTGTTCTTCGCGGGCACAAATTTCCACCCTGGTATCCTGAGGAGTATTTACTTCAATATCCTTAAACGCTAATTCTAATTCTGCAACTATCTTTTTATTCATCTTTACTTATTGGGTATAGCGGTGGCCACTCGAGTTTTCCCAGTGCCATCTCCTGATTCCTCCGATAATATTTATATTGTTTTCTGTACTTTTTATAAGCGTTCGCCATTCCTTTATCGATCAATGTCCAGAGATGCGTAACAGCTATAAATACTGCTTCAGGTCTCGGCATACAACCGGCAATCCAGCCATCAATCGGTATATATTTATCAAGATGTTTGATGGTGTTGTATGAATCCCAGTACATACCTCCGTTTATCGGACATGAACCAAATCCTACTGTATATTTTGGCTCTCGCATCTGCTCATAGGTCCTTATAATAGCCCTCAATGTCTTCACAGAAACATATCCGGTAATTAAAAAGAGATTTGCCTGTCTCGGGGTTGCTACGGGAATAACGCCGAATCTCTCTGCATCCCAGCGGGAGGTTATAACCGGAGGAACTTCAATTATTCCACAGCCCGTACAGAAATAAACAGCCCAGAGGGAATACTTATTACCCATTTTTTCTGGATCCTTCAACCATTTTTTTATAGCTTTTCTATCCATTTTTACCTCCACACACTTGCAATAATCAAACCTATAAGAGCCAAAATAGTCGGCAATCTCCAGCAGAAGCGAATTGCTTGTTCAATTCTAAATCTTGGAAAAACAGCACTAATACAGATAAAAGGTGTAAATATTACTAACATCTTTACGAAGAAAGTGAATGGGTTATTAGCTCCTCCAAGGAATAAATTAACAAATAGTGCAATAACAATAAACTCATGAAAAGCACGTTCAATAGTATATAATGCTAAAAATTTACCTCCATATTCAACTTTTGGACCGGAAGCGATCTCCTGCGGTGCTTCCACCATATCAAAGGGTCTTATGCCAAGCATCGCTGGTAAAATAAGGAAAAGAGCTATACCTGATAAAGGTAGAGAAACTATTCCCCAACTTGAAGCCCTCTGAAGTTCAATTATTTCAACTATAGAGATTGTGTTATATTCTACCATAACCGCCAGAAGAGCTAAAAGAAAGGGAACCTCATAACTTAAAGCCAAAAGCATCTTCCGGGAAATTCCAATACTCACGTTCGGATTTGCCGCTTCTCCTCCTGATAAAGCTATACCGAAGGGGGCCAAAAGCATAAGATATAAAACCACCAGAAGTCCTCCAGACATATTGAGTGCACATATATTGCCTATAGGAATGAAAAGAAGAGTAACTATACCCCCGGCTAAGGAAAGAAGAAGACCAAATTCAAAAATAACGCCATGGGATATACTTCTTTGGTGAAAGAGTTTTATGATATCAAGAAGCGGCTGAACCAGGGGAGGACCATATCTCCAATGTATCCTTGCCATTATTCTTCTGGATAAGCCCATGAAAAAGATACCAACTGTAAAGCCGATAATAGGTAAGAGGAAAAATGACGCAATCTTCATAATATCACCACGGCCTACATATAATCTGCACAAAAATCAGGGCTGCCAGAAAAAGGACAATGTATACGAGGTAAAAACCTAAATCTCCTGTATAAA
>CAZQNI010000434.1:0-1737 GCA_964594255.1 uncultured bacterium
TGTCCAATTTTGGGAGAAAAACGAAATTTATAAGAAAGCTCTTAAGAAGAGAGAAAACGAAGAAAAATTTATTTTGCACGATGGACCTCCTTACGCCAACGGACACATACATCTTGGTCAGGCAATGAACAAAATAATTAAGGATTTCACCGTTAAATACAAAATGCTTAAAAATTATTATACTCCGTATAGGCCCGGTTGGGATGCCCACGGTATGCCTATCGAAAATATCGTGATAAAAAATTTCAAAGCAGAAGATGATATTATAGATATAAGGAAAAGCTGCAGGGAGTTTGCTTCCAAATGGGTTAAGGAACAGGCTAAAGATTTTAAACGATTGGGCATTTTGGGTGAGTGGGATAATCCATATATAACTATGAGTAATGAGTATGAAGGTATGGAATTAGAGCTTCTCGCAGAAGTGGTAGAACAGGGGTACGTTTATCGAGGTTATATGCCGGTTCACTGGTGCCCGAGTTGTGAGACAGCGCTCGCGATTTCCGAGATTGATTACAAAATAATGGATTCTCCTTCATTGACTTTTACTATGAAAGGAGAAGACTACGATATTCTGGTTTGGACTACAACTCCATGGACAATTATTTCAAATCTCGCTCTGGCAGTTCATCCGGACTTTACATACGTAATTATCGAGGCTGACGGCAGTAGGATTCTTTTAGGTGGGAGTCTGCTTGAGAGGAACGCAGAGAAAGCCGGGTGGAAAGATTTTAAAATTGTTGAAAAAATTAAGGGAAAAGAATTGGAAGGAGTTAGCTTTAAACATCCTTTTGCGGATAGGGAATCAGTTATCTATTTGGCAAATTTTGTTACAACGGATGAAGGAACGGGAATTGTTCATATTGCCCCGGGTCACGGTAGAGAAGACTACATTCTCGGAAAAGAAGTCGGTCTCGATATTTATTCTCCCGTTGACGAAAAGGGTAAGTTTACGCCGGAAGCGGAAGGTTTTGAAGGTTTGACAACAGACGAAGCATCGGAAAAAGTGACTGCGATTTTGAAAGAGAAGGGTAGTTTAGTTAATGTTGGGGAAATGCAGCATAATTATCCGATTTGCTGGAGATGTAAAACTCCTCTTATTTTTCGTGCTACAGAGCAGTGGTTTATCTCCATAGATCATAATGATTTGAGAAAAAAAGCCCTGGAAGTTGTCCGTAACAGCCAGTGGTATCCGCCTCAGAGTGAAGAAAGAATGTTTGCTGCGGTTAGTGATAGGCCCGACTGGTGTATTTCCAGACAAAGGAAATGGGGCGTCAATATTCCCGCTTTTTTCTGTAAAAAATGTGGGAAAGCTCTTCTGGAAAAAGATATAATTTTAAAAGTAGCCGATTTATTCAAGAAAAAATCTGCTGATGTGTGGTTTGAATTAGAACCGGAGAGTGTTTTAGGTGAAGGCTTTAAATGTGAGAACTGCGGCTCGTCCGAATGGGAAAAGGGTTTGGATATACTTGATGTGTGGTTTGATTCAGGTATTTCATCTTTTGGAGCTTTAGATGAGGAAAATTGGCCCGCAAATATGTACCTCGAGGGACCCGATCAGCATAGGGGATGGTTTAACTCATCTTTGATGCTATCTCTGGCAATAAAAGACACTGCTCCTTATAGTAAAGTCGTTACCCATGGATGGATGCTCGACAGCGAAGGACAGTCCATGCATAAGTCTCTTGGAAATGTGACCGCACCATCAGAAATTGTTGAGGAATTCGGAGCTGATATTTT
>CAZQNI010000435.1:0-1737 GCA_964594255.1 uncultured bacterium
ATGGGAGGGGGGATGAAGTCAAGATTGAAATTTACGCGGCTTGTTTTTCCGCCCATCTTCGAACATAGTTCGCGATGGACACCAAACATTAAAAAAACAAAGGGGATTAAACTTTCAATTCAAAAAGAAGAAAAGTCACAAATTCTTATATTGACAGAGATTGGATTCTCCTTATAATTCTAACATGAAAGTTAAGGGAATATATAAAATAGCATGTTGACCTATATGAAATCACCAGAATTGTTAAAATATGTTTATACGGCTTAACAATGGAGCATTTGTGATTAATATTAGTACATATAAACTATGTTATGTGTTTTGCACAGAAAGAAAGGAGTAAAAAGTTATGAAAAAACAAGTATTTAGGCTATTCATATTAATAATTATAATTTTAGTGACAACTTATTGTCAAAATGATTCAGCTAAATCCAATCAAACTGATAGCTCTATTTTAGACTTCTATCGCCAATATAGTTCTTTTACCGATCCGGGAGAATATAAATATTTGTACGAAAATCTTACTGATTCATTACCGGAGCTTTGTAGTTTAATTAGATCACAATTTATAAATTATGGGTGGGAACTAGATATGTATCGAGACCAGATCCCTAAAGAAAGATGGAATGAATCATTAAAGTATCCGACAGTTAAATCAGCTTTGGAGGGGCTTCTATCCTATGACTCCTCGGGTTTAGTGAAAGATCGGAAAGTAGAAGATCGATTACTACTGACTTGCCGGGATAATGCAATCTTACTGGCATCAATACTTAAATATCGCGGTATTCCGGCCAGGGTTCGTTATGGTCACGCTACTTATTTAATTCCTGGTTTTCACGCGAGTCACGTAATTTGTGAAGTATGGAATGAAAAAGACAAACGTTGGATGCTTGTGGATCCAAGCGCGGATTTGATTGATTTCAGCAGAGAAAAATTTGACTTTAGTAACGATGCATGGTTAAAAATGCAAAAGAAGGAAATAGATCCCAACTTATTTGGGATACCTGGCAAATATACCGGATTGATTTCGATAATAGCGAAAGTTTTTGCAGATCTGGCATCGATATTGGGAACCGAATATACAATTTATCAATACCCACCAATTTTGGATTATGCTTTTGAAAACGATAACCAATTAACAGCTGAACATATAGAAACGCTAAACAGAATAAGTGAATTAATGAAGTCAATCGATGCTGATAACCTTTCGAAATTACAAGACATTTACAATAATACTCCTCAAATTCAAATTACAAAGCAATTTGAACGTGTTACAACAAATGCTGAAAATAACACCAGTGAACCCATGACAACAAATACTGAAAACAACAATCGAATTAGAGAATCTTCAATTAATAAACCCATTATTGAATTTGTAGATATACCTGGAGGTACATTTATAATGGGCAGTCCTGAAGATGAAGAAGGAAAGAAGGATGATGAGATTCAACACGAAGTTACACTGAGCGCTTTTAAAATGAGTAAATATACTGTAACCTTTGAGCAATACGATTTATTTTGCGAGGCAACAGGAAGGACTAAACCTAGAGCACATAAACGGGGAAATCTTCCAGTATCACAGGTTACTTGGTATGATGCCGCAGCTTTTGCCGAGTGGATGGGTTGCAGACTACCAACAGAGGCTGAGTGGGAATACGCCGCTCGTGCAAATACAACCACTCCCTTTTATACAGGTGATTGTCTTTCATCTGAACAGGCTAATTTTAATGGAAAAGAACC
>CAZQNI010000436.1:0-1736 GCA_964594255.1 uncultured bacterium
GGTAAAAGCTTTCTCGTTCAAAATATGCAAGAAAAATTTAAGGGAACCTCCGAACTTATTAAGGCAGAAGAAATAGATTCTCAATTTATAGAACAATTCATTAAGAATGATTTACTCATAATTGAAGATATTCAATTACTAAAAACTTACAAGCCTGTACCCGAAAACCTTCTAGATATAATCGATTATTTCATCAAAAATGAAAAACAGATAATTATTACAGGCGATCGACACCCACGAGGGCTAAACCTACCAAGCAGGATAATTTCCCGCATTGAAAGCGGAGTTATAGTTACAATAAAAGAATTTGATTCTCTTTCGAAAAGAAAGGTTTTAGAAATACTTGGGAAAGGGTTATCTGAAAAATTTTTAAAAAAACTCCAGAAGTTAGATATAAAAACAATGAGCCAGGCAATCGGAGCTATAAAAAAAGTGCGAGTGTTGGGATACGTTCCGGAAGAAAAAGATAGGATAGAAGAGGAAAAAAGAAAAAAAGAAGAAAAGGAAAAGAAAAAGGAAGAAACAAAGAAAGAAGCCAGCGAATTCGAGCGATTCATTCAAGATGTAAAAAGAGGTTTTTCCGAAAAGTTAGCTGGAACAGAAAAAGAAGAAATTCTTCGCGATGAGTACCGTGCCAAGATGTTTGTCTGGAAAATGAAAGGCTTTAATACAGACAGGATAAAAAAAGTAATAAACGGCAACCTGGATTTACTAACCGGTGAATTTGTCTCTTACACAACAGACATACAAAGACTCATAGAGTTACAAAAGAGATACGGTATGTTAGCTGTGGATAATCTGATAAAGAATTCTATAATATCGAAAGAAGAGAATAAAGAAATAGAGAATGCCCTTTTCAACCCTGATAAAGCCGAGTGGCTGTCAAAAACAATGAGCAAACTGGAAGAAGAAGAAGAAACATTAGCGGAAAAAGCCCGTGAGAAACTCGAAGTTACAGAAAAAAAATCAAGAGAGGACAAAGAGATTTCAAAGGAAAAAATAAAAAATTTGAAAAAAGTACTAGCGATGAGCTTAAGAGACGAAAGCTTCCGGCTTATAGGTGACTTTTAGAATGCCAATAAAAGGCTCTCTTTCAGATCTTTCAATAATGGATATCCTACAGATGTTATACATAGGAAGCAAAACAGGTGAATTAGCAATAACTAACGAAGAGAATCTGGTATATCTTTACCTAAACGCTGGAAGCCTTACCCATATACACTGGATGAACAGAAAAGATAGACTCGGCTCCCTCCTTGTAGAAAATGGCCTCGTTGAGGAAAAAGACCTGAAGGAAGTTTTAGAACTCCAGCAGGAAAGAGAAAATATCCCTTTGGGAGAACTTTTCTTAGAGCTTGAATTAGTCGACAAAAAGGCCTTGACTGAATGCATAAAGAAACAAATGAGAGATGCGATAATAGAGTTATCAGGATGGGCAAAAGGCTACTTCGTTTTTGAATCAAGAGAAGCTTATCAGCCTGAAGGTTTGCCTGTTTCAATCAAAATAGACGACGTACTGCTTGAATCCGCAGCCCTTAAAGATGAATTAGCCGCTTCGGCCCTTCCGGACAAAGACTCTATACTCATAGTTTCTCCTGATTGGAGTGACGAATCAAGTTTAACGGATGAAGAACAGATGATACGGAATAAAGTCGATGGAGAAAAAACCTTGTCCTCTCTTATCAATGTGCTTCCAATGGAAGAATTTAAAGCTTTAAAATTGCTTTCTACACTTA
>CAZQNI010000437.1:0-1735 GCA_964594255.1 uncultured bacterium
GGAAGAAGATGAGAGAATAGAATTATACCGAAAAATTTCTTCCGCTGAGAATTTACCGGAAGTTGAAAAAATAGAAAATGAAACAAAAGACAGATTTGGAAAAATACCTCCTAATGTTATCCGAATATTAAAATGGGCAAAGATTAAAATCCTTGCAGAAGCTACAGAAATAACAAAAATAGAAGAAGGAATTAAATACTTTTCTTGCGAAACCAAAAGAATTATGAGTAGACCTCAAATAGAAAAACTTATATCAACCATCGAAGGAATTAAATTCTCTTATAAGGAGAAAACCTTGACTGTTTTGGTACCCCGTGATTCTATTTTTGAATTTCTGGAAAACCTTAAAACCTAACCATAAGATTTCACAAGATTAACACAAGATTTTTTTGTTTTGTTTTTAAGCCAACAGCTAAAAGCCAAAGGCTAAGAGCTTATTTTTATAACATTTAGGACATGTAGAAATTGTAGATTTCTTTGACTCAAGACTCATGATTTAAGACTCTGCCACCCAAACCCGCGTATATTATATCCAGTATTCTTACTACGAGCCGCCCAAAGGTAATGGACCGTCTAATATATTCAGCTCATATGTTTTGGAATTCTCGCCGTTTTCCGAGGTAACTATGATTTCTACTACAAAATTCGGCGGAGATGTCTGAACCTGGAGCCCTTCTCCTGATTCGACAGCCTCTCCATTGACTTGAATCGTTGCCTCACTATTCTCGGCTGTCACTGTCATATAGAAGCTACGAGGATATACGGAGAAGTTAACCGAATATTCCGTAACCTCGGGCGAGAAAGGAGGAAAAAACTCTGCCTCTTCATCATTAAACATAACAGTAATCGAACTCAGGTCAGCCGTCTCCTCTAAGGAGTCGCCAGTATCGAAGATACTGCACGATATTGATATAAAGATTATAAATAAACACAAGTTATACCATTTCATAATATAACCTCCTTCCTTGCTTTTAGATAGGTTTTTCTTTAGTTAGTTCCTTTAAATGTTAATGTAGAAAAAACAGCTCTGCGTTAACGCATAAATGTAAAAAACAAATATCAAAACAGAAAATTACAAACCAAAATAAAGAAAAAATAGCAACGGAAGAGTACAGATCTAATATTTTTTTTACTAAACATCGATTAAAAATGGGGTAGTAGGGTAATCCTTGTAAATCTGTGAAAATCTGTGGTTAAAATTTTCTTTGTTATTCCCAGGTTATCTCGATTTCACTTGCAGGATCGCCGTGAATTAAAGATTTAACGACGTCCAGCTTGATGTTTTTGCAACCGCAGATTTCCAGTGCTTTTTCCACCCAGCCTAAAATCCTCTTCTTCACAATTTCGTCCATTTCGGGAAACTCAGTTATTTTTAATAGTATTTTTTCTTCACTTATTTCCTCTACTCTCATTGAACTGGGTTTATAGTAAATTGAGAAAATTTGTGAAGCGCGTTTTGTTAATGACTGTGGTGTTGCAACTCTTACATATGCTTTATAAAATTCTTTAAGAGAATATTC
This sequence comes from uncultured bacterium, assembly GCA_964594255.1. Lineage (GTDB taxonomy): Bacteria > Hydrothermota > UBA3072 > UBA3072 > UBA3072 > JAFGHJ01. The sequence goes on from CAZQNI010000437.1 coordinate 1,521, forward strand.
GGCACTGAAGCGTCCTACTTCCCACGCACCCTTTAGATTTTTTTTGTAGAACATGTCGCACATTTTTCTTGTGGGTTCAACAAATATTGTTTTTAAAGGAAACCATGAACTTATGAGGATTTTACTTTTATATACTTTTTTTGCTTCTTCCGAGAGGGACTCAAGCCATATATTAAAGTTCTTTGTGCCAAAATTACTTTTTATGAATTTAGGCA
>CAZQNI010000438.1:0-1735 GCA_964594255.1 uncultured bacterium
TTTGAACTTGATTCTCCTTTACGTTTTGGTCTTAATTACTCCTTTAGCGAGAATAAAAGCATAATGTTTTCTGTTGATAGGAAAGAAGGATTAATTGGTTTGAATTATGGATTTTTAAAGTTAGGATACGGTAGAATGTATTCTATGGGTAGTGGATTTGAGGTTAATGCCGATAGGTTTTTAGGAGGTGTATCTTTCGATATTAGCGAAATACCTTTGTCCGTAATGTTCGAGAATAGAAGATATTCAGGCAATTTTGACGATAATGAGTTTATAGCAAGTATAGGAATTTCTATATCAGGAAAAGGGAGGAAGGATGAAGATAAATTTTAAATTCTTGTTTGTCTTTTTTGCTTTGCCGCTTTTTGCCGAGCAAAAGATCGGTTATATCGATTCACAAGAGATTTTAGCGAAGTATCAAAGGGCTCAGGAGATTAAAGATGAGTTTCAAAGTAAGGTTAATGAGTGGAAAGAAGAAGTCAACCGACGCCAACAGGAGCTTGAAAAGCTTCAAAAGAGTCTGGAAACGCAGTCATTTATGTTAACTGAAGAAGCGCGGATGCGTAAGATACAGGAAATACAGCAAAAGAAAGCGGCGCTTGAAAGTTATATCAACGATGTTTATCGTAAGGATGGTAAAGCCGAAGTTTTGAATAAAGAATTGATGCAGCCGCTTCTTCAAGAAATAGATACTATCGTATCTGAAATTGCCAGGGAAGAGGAATATACTTTTATTCTGGACGCATCTACCGGTGTTGTTATATACGCTGATGATATGTATGATGTGACTGACAGAATTATAGAGACTTTAAACAGGAAGTATATGCCGGAAGTCGAGGGTGAAGAAGTCGAGTATTACATTTTTAACTTTAAAGAAGAAGATGCTGATTCCAAGTCAAGAAAACTTGGATCGAGGATTAAAAATCTGATAGGTACGGGAATGAAAGGGTTGGGAGATATTTTTAAGCATATCAAGATCGATGAATTGGGTGCTGCCAAAACCAGCCTGGCAATAGAAGATGAAGAGGAAGTAAGTGAAAATGTTTCTCTTGCTGTTCAGTTTCTTAATATGTCGGGAGTAGATTTTATTTTAATCGGAAGAGTCTGGGTTGAAACCGGTAATATTTTCTTTGAATATTCGATTGTTGATAAAGAAAAAGAAAAGGCTGTCGTGACCGAGGAAATCGATGTTGGTGTAGAAGAAAATCTTCGAGATAAAATAGCGGAAAATGTAATACCTCAGATAGCTAAGTTATACAAGTGAAGATAAAGGAAATTGCTGAGCTTTTAGAAAGTGAAGTAAATGGTGATCCTAATTTTGAGGTAAAGCGCCTTTCAGAGATAAAAGATGCCCAAAAAGGGGATCTTGTATTTTTTTTTAAAGAAAAGAGAATAAAGGAAGCAAAAGGATTAGAAAACCTTGCGGCTATTGTCCCGGAAAGTATAAAAGAGTGTTCCGCGAGATCGTGGATTAAAGTAGAAGATGTAAAATCTTCTATGATAAAAATACTAAAGCGTTTTTATCCTCCGTCCGTACAAATCCCGGTAAACTGTTTGATGAAAGTTGCGGATTTCGGGCACGTCAGAATCGAAAAAAATGTCAAAATCGGGAAAAATGTTTTTATTGGAAGCGACTGTATTTTGGGTGACGGCGTTAATATTTTTCCATCTTCTTATATAGGAAATAATGTAGAAATAGGCGATAATGGTATAATTTATCCTCATTCGGTCATTT
>CAZQNI010000439.1:0-1733 GCA_964594255.1 uncultured bacterium
GGAGTCGAAATAAACGAGAGAGGTCCCCAAGGAATCCAATCTGATGTTTCAATCGGCGGAGGAACGTTCGAACAAAATCTGATTTTAATAGACGGGATAAAAGTGAATGATCCTCAAACAGCGCACCATAATCTAAATCTTCCAATTCAATTAGAAGATATCGAGCGAATAGAAATATTAAAGGGGCCGGGAGCAAGGCTCTACGGAGCCGGAGCCTTTGCCGGGGTTATAAATATAATAACGAAAAAAGGAGAAACCAAGGATCTAAAAATAAAAGCACTGGCAGGAGATTATAATCTGCTTGAAGGAAACATTTCTTTTTCTCAACCGCTCGGTATCTCGTATAATTATCTTTCGATTTCCGGAAAGCGATCAGACGGGTACCGTCATAATACCGATTTCGATATCTGGAATATTTTCTTCAAGTCCAGCATTGAAAACATGAAAGCCAGGGGAGATATCTCTCTTGGCTATAACGATAAGGATTTCGGAGCCGGTTACTTCTATTCGGATATATACCCAAACGAACGGGAACATACAAAAACCGCCTTTTTAAAAGGCTCTCTGGATTTTGCAAAAACTAATATGAGTTTTTACTGGAAACGCCATAAGGATGATTATATTTTAGATTATGAGGATCCAAGCTACTACAGAAACGATCACACAACACATATTTACGGAATAACTTTGCAGTCGGACGTCTCTTCGGTAGCAGGTGTCACAGTTGCCGGTTTAGAATGGGGCGGAGATAAAATAAGAAGTACAAACCTCGGCAATTATTCTCGTACGAAAACGAGATTATTCTTCGAGCATAGTCTCCCGAAAATAAAGAACGTAAGCGTAGTTTTCGGTTCGTCGCTTTTTTGTTATTCCGACTGGGATTGGTATTTTTATCCCGGAGTAGATATCGGTTTTAAAATTAACAATCGAACCTATTTATATGTCTCAATAGAAAGAGCTTTCCGGATTCCCTCATATACAGAGTTATATCTGGATAGCCCCGCAAATGTGGGCAATCCGAATCTTACTCCTGAGAGGGCATCGTCTTTTGAAACAGGTATTAAAATGGTGAAAGGCAGTATATTGACAAATATCAGTGCATTTATAAGAAATGAAAAAAATGTGATTGATTGGGTCAGGGCAATGTCATCTGACCCCTGGACTGCTACAAACGCAGGAAAAGTTACAATAAAAGGGTTAGATATCAATATTAATTACAAACCAATTGTCCGCATGTACAAAAAATTTCCAATACCAAGCATAAATCTTGGATACACCTTTTTCGAGTTGGACAAAACCGAAAGTTCCCTTCAATCTAAATACCTTCTTAATCATCCGGAGCATAAATTCATATTAAGCGCAGATTATGATTTAAGCAGCAGTATGGAACAAACCTGGAAAGCTCGCTACGAAATCCTACCCGACTCTGAGAAACGTCTTATTCTTGATACCAGTGTCTCTTTGGAATTCAAAAAGGCCGAATTTTTTATAGATGTTACAAATCTTTTGAATACGGAGTATACTCAGGCAGAGTGGATTCCAATGCCCGGCAGATGGGCAAAAGCAGGGATACGGATTGATATTTAAAAAACTTAACCACAGAGCACAACACTACCGAGCTATTAGCTGTTTGCCTTTTGCTTTTTGCAATAAGATCACTCCACAACACCCAAAATTATAAAATTTACCACAAGGAATACAAAATTTTATTTTTTTAGCTAATAGCCAAAGGC
>CAZQNI010000440.1:0-1711 GCA_964594255.1 uncultured bacterium
ATGCAAATATATATAAAATCCCTAATTAGTCAAGGGATAATATAGTTAGCATATTTGCGTTTTGGGTTTGTGATTTAGCTTTCAGTTCGTAGTTCCTGGTTCTTGGTTCTTAGTTGTTTGCGGTCAACCGTCTGCGGTCTTCGGTCGGTTTCAGCTCTAAAACCTAAGACCCGGGACCTGTTTTCTTGCTTCTGTTTCTCGGAGCTTGACAAAAAAGGGTTTCTTTTTAATATTATAAGCGTTATGGATTTACAGATAAACTTCGAAAATCTTCCCAAGGATGGAAGTAGAGTAGATTTATATATTAAAGAAGAAAACGTTTCTGTTAAAGAAATCACGGGTGATGTACATGTGAATGCAGTAGTACAAAGAAGTGGTAATTCTTTTGACGTGAAAGGTTTTGAAGAATACGATCTGAGACTTACATGTTCCAGATGCCTTAAAGATATTAAACAACATGAGAAACGCAACTTCCATTTAGAATTCAAAAAAAAGGCTGGTTATACTATTGATGCTAAGTTACCCAGAGAAGCCGATCAGACTGAAATCGAATACATTGTAGAGAATAATTGTATTGATTTAGGCCCTTTTCTTCGTGATGAAATAATACTTTCTGTTCCCATGAAGCCGCTCTGCAGTGAAGAATGTAAGGGTCTTTGTCCGATTTGTGGTGTTAATCTTAATAAGACAACTTGCAAGCATAGCAAACTAAAGGAAAAAAGTCTTACTTAATCAAACTCAAAGTAAAAAAATTGGAGGATTTTATGCCAGTTCCAAAAAGGAGATCTTCGAGTAGTCGTGGAAAAAAAAGAAGGACTCACTGGAAAATCAAGGAAAGCAATTTGGTTGAATGTTCTCATTGCCATTCATTGACGAAACCTCACAGAGTCTGTCCAAATTGCGGATATTATAAAGGACGTTTAGTCAAAAAAGATTTGCAAGAAGCTTAAATGAAAATTGCCGTTGATGTTATGGGGGGTGATTATGCTCCCCGTAAGATTATTGAGGGTATAGAGCTTGCTTATGAAGAGCTGGGCAAATTAATTGAAATCCAGCTCGTTGGCAACAAAGAGATAATCAGAAGATTTCCGGTTTCTGATAAATTCTCAATTGTTGATACTTCTCAAATCGTAAGCCCTGGAGAACCCCCATTGGAAGCGTATCGAAAGAAGAAGAATTCTTCTTTGGCGAAGGCAGTGGAACTTCAGAAAAATGGTAAGGCCGATGTAACAATTTCAGCCGGGAATACAGGTGCTGCTGTAGCTTTCTCCATACTTTCTTTAGGTCGATTGGAAGGTGTAGATAGACCCGCTCTCGCTACTTTCTTTCCAACAAAAAAAGATAAAGTGCTTGTACTTGATGTCGGCGCGAATGCCGGAGTAAAACCATTAAATCTTAGGGATTTTGGAGTAATGGGCTCTTTATATCTTGAAAAAGTATTTAATTTGAATAATCCTACGGTTGGTTTGCTCTCTATGGGAAAAGAAGATACTAAAGGCGGAAAAAGCGTAAAAGAAGCACATAGTATGCTTTCAGAAGCAAATATAAATTTTATAGGTAATGTGGAAGGATATGATATATTAAATGGCGATGCGAATGTAGTAGTCTGTGACGGGTTTGCAGGTAATGCAATTTTAAAATTCGGAGAATCGATGGTTGATTTTGTTCTTTCTGAAATAAAAGAGGGAACGACAAAAAATTTGATTGCAGC
>CAZQNI010000441.1:0-1703 GCA_964594255.1 uncultured bacterium
ATTTATTGGGAGAAAAAGCAAAAGAAGAACTTGAAAAAGGCGCACAGCTTTTCCTGGAAAAGGATCTCTGGGTACGTCTTCAAACCGCAATAATAGTAACCGGTATGAATACGGAAGAAACTCAACAACTGCTTAATCGTTCAGCCGGGACCATTTATGGGGTCTTAAGAGAAGAAGAAAGGGAAAGATTTTCAAAAGTAGTTTATATGCAGGGATACCAGGAAAAAGAAACAAAAAAAATGGAAACCCTCTTAGGAGCTTCGTTTAAGATTCCATTAGGTTACAGATTGGCAAAAGACGAAGATGGTTTTATGAGTTATATAAGGAAAAATCCGGATAGGCTGCTTACTCTTTTGTATAGAGTAGAGTCTATAAAGAATCCAATTAAATTCCGAGACAGTCTTTTTTCAGAACATTTTAATGGCGATGAAGTTATTGTTGATAGTATTGCTGTTACCTCGGAGGATGGGGAAGCGAGTTTTCTTAAATTAACTTCATTGGATACCATAAATTTTAAAGATGTAAAGGCAATTCAAATTAAGGGAGTATGGGAAAATGACAAATTAAGGGGAGGTCCAATGGGGGGACCTTTCATTAGTTATATCTTCCAAAAAGATGGGATTTACTATTTTCTTGATGGGCACGTATTTGCACCCGGTAAAAAGAAATGGCCTTTCTTAGAAGAAGTGAATATAATACTTAATACGTTTAAAAAGGAAAATTGAATGGATGCTTTTGGTAAAAAGATAAAGGATAAAGTTCATGAAACTATAATAGGACAGGACGAAATATTAGAACTATTGCTGATTTCTGTTCTTTCAGAAGGACACTGCTTGATTGTCGGTGTGCCGGGACTCGCTAAGACTCTCCTTGCAAGTACCTTAGCCGGTGCTCTTGGTTTAAGTTTTTCGAGAATACAATTTACTCCGGATTTGATGCCAACCGATATAACGGGAACTGAAATTATACAGGAACATCAAGAAAGAGGGAGATTTTTTGATTTTGTAAAGGGACCGGTATTCGCGAATTTTGTCTTGGCAGATGAGATAAACAGGGCTCCTCCGCGAACGCAATCAGCATTGCTTGAAGCAATGCAGGAAAAAAGAGTTACTTACGGAAAAAAGGTTTATCCGATTAAATCTCCTTTTTTCGTTATAGCTACTCAGAACCCTATTGAACAGGAGGGAACTTATCCTCTTCCGGAGGCGCAGCTTGACCGTTTTATGCTATGCCTTAAAATAGGTTATCCTGACGAGAATGAAGAAAAGGAAATAATCGCGAGTCCGCTAAGAAGTTTCTCTTCGGAAAGTAAAGCTGTAGCAAACTCAAGAGAATTACTTAAATTTCAGAATGAAATCAGGTCGATACCTGCTAGTAAAAAAGTGATAAATTTTATAAGTAAGCTTCTCAGAAATTCCCGGCCTGAGGTTAGCGAAATTGAACTCGTTAAAAAATATGTCGAGTGGGGGGTAAGTCCAAGAGGAGGACAATACTTGTTGGCGGGTGCTAAAGCAAGGGCTTTTCTTTATGGCAGGCCAACTCCTTCAATGGAAGATATTAAGAGTATCGTTCATGCTGTTTTTGATCACAGGGTAATCGTTAATTTTCTTGCAGAGGCGGATGGGGTGTCATCTGAAAAACTAACAGAAGTGATTTTAAATGAGACGAATTAATTTTCAATCTGAGTTAAGAAGTGTTTTTAA
>CAZQNI010000442.1:0-1700 GCA_964594255.1 uncultured bacterium
TCCGCCGCGTCTGCCAGTTCCGCCACTCCGGCTTACCTTGAAAATATATGAAATGGAATACATAAGTCAAGAGGCTCGATATCGGAGTTTCATGATTTTTCAAGCCATAATACCTTTAAATAGTTTAATATCAATGGTTTTTTTAGTTTTGCAAGTGGATAATACTAGTACTCGGCTAAGTCTAAAGCGAGGCCTGACCATTCATCAGGAACGCGGTCAATTTTCCCACCGTGAAAATTGCCGCTCGGCTCTCAGCCTCACTCCTATTAAAATCTAAAGATTTCAATAGATCATGGCCGTTCTGCTTCCGAGACGCCCTTCTGAACGGTTAGCCCTCGCTTTTAATCCACGCTAAATTTTATAGCATTTTTAATAAAAAAATCATGAAACTCCGATATAAGTATTATATCTTCTACATTTGAATTTTCTTAGGTTGTGTCGGGTTTAGCGGAAAGCGGTGAGCGGTTAGCCGATAGCGGTTTATCTCTGTGTCCTCTGTGGTTAAAAAATGGTGGTCGGGAGGCTTGACATGTTTGAATATGGGATTAAAATTTAAGAAGAATGAAAGGCGAATTAAAGGATAAAGAGGCTATATCTTTAATATCTCATGAAATCAAAAATTCCATTGCCGGACTCAAAACCGGGATTAAAATGTTGCGAGACATGGGAAGTGGGGACGTAAAAGAAATCAGCAACACACTCTTCGAGGAATTAAAATATCTACAGGATATAACATTCGATGTCTTAAGTTTATCAGGAACTCTTGATTTAAAAATAGAAAAGGTTAATATTAAGAAGCTAAGCAAAGAGAGCGCAGAAATAGTCACCGGAAACAGCTCTTATGTTGATTTAAGTTTCAGCAATGATTTTCCGGATGTTTTCTGCGATAAAAATTTTATGAAATCAGTTCTGGTAAATCTGATACATAATGCTTATGAAGAGATCGGAGGTAAGGGGAAGATTGAGTTAGGAGGCAGGAGTTTAGGAGAAAACATGGTCGAGATATGGGTTAAAGATAACGGGGCGGGCATAAAAGGAGACATAAACTCGATTTTCAGGAATTTTAAGTCCAGAAAGAAGAAGGGAACAGGTATCGGGTTATCTTTAGTGAAGAAAATAGTTAATGAACATTTTGGAAAAATCAGCGTTGAAAGCAGTCACGGTAAAGGGACGAAATTTATAATCGAAATGCCATCGGATTTCCATTTCATCGACAGACGTTCGGGAAAAGAAAGAAGAAGTAAAGGTAGACGTAAGGAGGACTAATGATTTTAGTATTAGAAGACAATAAAGCGTTGCGCATGATTGTCAGAAAAGCTCTGGAGAAGGCAGGGTATGAGGTTAAAACAGCCGAAAACGGAAAAGAGGGCTTAAAAATTTTAAAAGAAGAGGTCCCGGATTTGATAATATCTGATGTTATAATGCCTGAAATGGATGGGTTCGAATTTCTTAAAACAATTAGAAAAAAACATCCCTTAATCCCCTTTACCTTTTTGACAGTCAAATCCGAACTTGATGATTATACGAAGGGATACGAACTTGGGGCGACCGATTATTTGACAAAGCCTTTTGATGTCGATATTTTGCTCAAAAAGGTTGAGAAAAGAATAGCCTCCGGAAAATTACTCAAAGAAATAATAGAAAAAGGAAAGAAAGAAGTCGATCTCGGAAAAATTCTGGCGGTAGACCTTATCAGTAGT
>CAZQNI010000443.1:0-1700 GCA_964594255.1 uncultured bacterium
ATGAGGGAAGAATTCTGGAGTTTCTCTATCACGAAAAAATGGCATTCTATCGCGAGTTACTTTTTGACCTTTTTTACTTATCTTCCATTTTTCTCGATTGCACCAATTCTTTTAAAGGGTTTAGGAGTGGAGATGTCATTTCTTCAAGCTGTCTTTCTCCCGCTGGTTGTATCTCTCTTTACCTTCTTTGCCCCAACTCCTGGGGCAACAGGAGTATATGAAGGAGGATTTGCCGTTTTGTTCTCTTCCTTTGTTGTTAAGCATCTTCTCGGTGTGTTTACTATACTATGGAGATTCTTTACCTATTATATAGCTGCTATACTTGGCGGATTAGTAACACTTAAAGTACTTAAATTAGGGGGAAAGGAACTTGAAGAGTAAGAGATTTGTCAGAGCTAATCTTTTTAAAGGTTTAAGGTTCTTTCTTTTTATAACCTTTCTCTCGGTAACATTGATTATTGCCTTTACAGTTAGCAAAGAGACGAAGGAAGAACTAAAATTAATCTCTCCCATGTTTATTGCCTTTACTGTCTTCTCAACATTTCTTAGTTATCTTTTTAATATATGGAGGCTTCGTTATATTATAAAGGCTTTAGGCAAAGAACTGAGCTGGAGTGGGGCTTTCTATTATACCATGGGTGGTTTATTCTTGGGAGGTGTGACGCCTCTGCAGGTTGGCGGTGTACCGCTTCAGTTATATATCTGTAGAAGGGAAGATATAACCATACCGGAAGCAAGTGCTGCGATATTTACCAGGGGTTTGTTATCTGCTTTTGTTCTTCCCTTCCTAGCTCCTTTTATTTATTATTATCGGGTCTATTTTACATCGGGAATAATGCAGGGGATAGTAAAATATCTCTCTATTCTTTATGGAGTGGCTGCTTTGTTATTCATATTTGTTATTGCCAGAACCGACTGGCTTACTAGAAGGTTTAAAGGGAAATTTTTTAAAGGGGTTATCGAATTTAAGGAAGTATTTAGAAAGGAGTTTGTTAAGAGAAAAAAACCATTCTTCAAAGCTTATCTTTTAACGGCGCTTTCTCTTGTTTTTTATTTTCTGATCGCCTTTCTTCTTCTGCGTGGTTTGGGAGTACGCGCTGATTTCTTTAAAGCCACAGTTTTACAAATTATACTTACTTACGGTCTGGCTTTTATGCCCACTCCCGGAGCTTCAGGTCTTGCAGAGGGAAGTGCTTATGGATTATTCAGAGATATTGTCCCCAGGTCGATTCTCGGAGTATATGTCGTTTTATGGAGATTCTTCACTGGCTATCTGGGCATGATAATTGGAGGGATAGCTTTGTCCCGGTTTTTTGTAAAAATAGAGACAGTCGGGAAAAAGACAGCCGAAAATAAGAACTTAAGTAGTGAGACCTCTTAAGGGTTCTTATCAGAGGCTACTGCCGTCAATATAGCAGCAGCATCGAAGTCCACCTCATTCGGAGATAAAGCTTTTGTAATTGTCATTTCCTTAGGCGCACTTTTTGAAATTTTACCTTTTTCTACCACTGCGACTTCATTTTCGGAAATCATAACACCCTTCATACCCCCTTTTAATAAAACTATTGTTCCGGGTGGATATATTCCCATTATGTCGAGAAATACTTTGACCAGGGAAGGATCATAAATCTCGTTGCTTTTTATAATGTATTTAAGTGCTTCGAAAGGACTTCTTACGTTTTGGTAAATTCTGGGTGTTG
>CAZQNI010000444.1:0-1692 GCA_964594255.1 uncultured bacterium
GGATTAAAGATATTGTAGCCGATTCCTCCGAATATTTGTTTCACTACAAATATAGCGAATGCAGAACCAACTATAGGAAGCCACCAGGGAGATTTCGGGGATATGTTGAAAGCCAGTAACATTCCGGTAATAACAGCACTGCCGTCCGAAATGCGTATTTCTCTTTTTGTAAGTTTCTCAAAAATATATTCGCTTCCTACTGCCGAAAGTATAGAAGCTAAAGTTAAGAGTATGACTCTTTCTCCGAATATGTGGATCGAATATATGAAAGTGAGCATTAATGCTGCAACCACGCTCCACATTATCTTAGGTGTACTGACTTTAGAGGTTATATGAGGGGCGGGGCTGATACGCAACATTATTTGTTCTTTTTTGTTATTCTGTTCTTGGCTATTTTAAACTGTTGTGTAAGAGGTATATTCGCAGGACAGACATAGGAACAACTACCGCATTCCATGCAAGATAAAACTCCCATTTCTTTCGCTTTTTCTAATCTATTCATTTCTATATGTTTGTACAACTCTGTGGGCAGCAGGTTCATGGGACAGCAATCAACGCAAGAGGCACATCTTATACAGGGAGCAGGTTCTGTCTTGAGTGATTCTTTTTCATTCTGAACAACTATTCCGGAGGTTCCTTTTACAACGCAGGATGAAATTTGAGACTGAGCTATCCCCATAAGAGGACCGCCGTTTATAATTTTCGAAATTTTACCAATAGGACCTTCAGTGAGTTTAATCAGATATTCGAAAGGGGTTCCGATAGGTGATAAGAAATTTGATTGATGTCTTACATTTCCTGTTACAGTAACAACTCTTTCAAAAAGTGGTTTTTCAAGATAAACTGCTTCATATATTGCAAAGGCTGTTCCTATATTCTGAACGTAAGCGCTTACGTCAAAGGGTAGACCGCCTTCCGGAACCTTTCTTCTGGTTATTGCATCTATTAGTTGTTTTTCCGATCCTTGAGGATATTTAGTTCTAAGCGTCACGAAGTTAGCCCAGGGAAACAATGAGGATGTACTTTTCATGATTTCGAATGCGTCGAGTTTATTTGACTCAATTGCAATCCATACATTTTCTGGCGTTATTATTCTCCTTATAACATCGACGCCTTTCATAACTTCTTCCGGTTTTTCCATCATTAATCTGTAATCGGAAGTGAGAAAAGGCTCACATTCAATTCCGTTTATTATCAAATCTTTTATTTTTTTACTTGAAGGGACCTGTAATTTAAAATAAGTCGGGAAGGCAGCTCCACCCATACCTACAATGCCGCTATCCTTGATTAGATTTATGAGTTTTTGTTTGGGAATGTTTAATATTTTAACTCTTTCTTTTTCTTTAAAAGGTTTAGTATTCTCTTTGTTTACTTTTATTCTTATTGCTTCTTTCATGCCTCCCAAGGGGTGTGGATGCATTAACGTACCCATATAAGTTCCGTTTACAGGAGAGTGAAGCGCTACTGATAATTTTCCGGGCGCTTTTGCGACTTTCTGTCCTATTTCAACTTCTTCGCCCTTTTCCAGGATTGGTTTTGAGGGAATTCCGGTGTGTTGGGACAGATAGAGATATATAAAATCGGGCGGTTCTATTCTTTTTATTTTGGAGTCTTTTGATATTTCTTTGTAGTAGGCTGGATGTATTCCGCCTTTAAACGTTAGGAGACTCAAATTTCATTTCCTTTGAAGTT
>CAZQNI010000445.1:0-1691 GCA_964594255.1 uncultured bacterium
AAGAATATTACCACCGCCTGAATAATCAAGATCTCTTCTCATTATAAACGTCCTAACTTAGGAGTTGGGATTTTGGATTTGGGATTTAGTTGAAACAACAAAAAAATCTCCGTGGTCTCTGTGAGTTTGTTTTTTCTCTGTGTCCTCTGTGGTTAAAAAATGGGGATGGGGGGTAAGTTTTCCTCTTGATTTCTACTCCTATTCTTACTAAAATGTATGTATGCTGAAGAAACTCGGGCGGTATCTCTTTAAGTATAAAACCTTACTTGCTTTTCTCATCATCGTTATGGTGCTCGTTGCCATTTTAAGTGGATTTACGATAGGTATGATAACTCCTATTGTTTCAGCAATATTCGGGGAAGAAAATACAAGTGGCGGGCCCGGTATTTTGCGCTGGCTGATTGATTGGATCACGGAGGGGGACAGGATGAGTTCTTTGATGAGATTGGCTGTAACTCTTGTTGTTATTTATGGAATAAAAGCTCCTTTTACCCTTCTTTTATATTTTCTTTCCGATTCTCTCGAGCAGAAAACAATTTCCGATATACGAGTTGAAATGTTCTCGAAGCTAACTGAGCTTTCCTTTAAGTTTCACTCAGTAACAGAATCAGGCAAGCTACTTTCAAAGATTACAAATGATACGGAAAAAATCGAATTTGCCTTAAAAAGAGGCGTTATAGACCTGGGGCGTAACTTATTTCTTCTGCTCGTATATGCGGGATTGGCTTTGTGGGCGTCGTGGAGGTTGTTGTTAATATCACTTGTACTTATTCCATTTATTCTTTTTGTGGTACAGTTTATAGGTAAAAGGATCCGTGGTCGGTACACCCACCTTAGAAAACAGAGAGCTTTTTTGAATGCTTTAGCTTCTGAGATGCTTTATGGAATAAGAATAATAAAGTTGTTCGGGATGGAGAGGTATGAGATAGAAAAATTTCGAAGAGAATCTGATATATACCGCAGTAGTTACGTAAAGGGTAATTTGCTAAAAGGTCTTTTGCCTGTTTCCGCGGAGTTTTTAGGCGCAATTCTAGCGGGGATTATACTGGTTTTTGGCGGATTTTTTATTTTTAAAGGTTTCATAACTCCTGATAAGTTTCTTATCTTTCTTGGTTGTGCGGTTCTCTTGCAGCAGCCTGCCCGGCAGATAAATTTATCGTACGGAGATCTTCAGCATGGTTTGGCTTCTATGGAGAGCGCTCTTGAGATTATTGAGGCAACCGAGACAATTAAAGATTCGGGTACACTTATCTTCGATTTTTTTAAATCTTCCATTAAGTTTTCAGATGTTTCCTTTTCTTATGACAGCAAAAGCTATGCGTTGAATAATATAGATCTTACGATAAAAAAAGGAGAAACGCTGGCTATAGTAGGTCCTTCGGGTTCGGGTAAGACAACTCTTGTTCAACTGATTCCCAGATTTTTTGATTCGCAGGAAGGTAAAGTAGAAATAGACGGAAATGACATAAAAGAATATACTCTTTCCGGCCTTCGCCGTCAAATAGGTATGGTCCCTCAGGATGTAATACTATTTAATGATTCCGTCAGAAATAATATTAAATATGGAAAGATAGATGCTTCCGAAGAAGAATTGCATGAGGTTCTTATAAAAAGCCACCTGGAAAATTTTGTAAAAAGACTCCCTGCGGGATTAGACACAATTATTGGTGAAAAAGGGGGAAGGATTTCCG
>CAZQNI010000446.1:0-1688 GCA_964594255.1 uncultured bacterium
GAAGGCAATTTTGTTTTGACAAGCTATTCCGGAGGTAGCTTCTAAGCAAAAGTTTATAGTCTTATTATGGGTCTTATATTAATTTTTCTCGCTACCTACCTCTCAAAAGTAGAACAAGAGATAGTAGGACTTGAAAAAAATATTTCGCCTTATGTGGTTTCTCTAAGTACTAACAGCGGTAATCTAATAATGACTGGTACCATTGTAGAAAAAACCCATATTGCAACTGTTGGCTTTATAGAAATCGGTCAAATGGTACATATAGAGGATAGATTCGGAAATGTTGCTAAAGGAACAGTTATCGGACGTGACCCATCCACAGGAATTCATTTAATAAGAGCAGAAAAAGAATTTAAAATCCCTTCCGCTGGTAAAGAAATTAAACGGGGGCAAATTTGTTATATTTATGGTAATTCTTTCGGTTCTATGGGACTAATCGGCATGGGATTTCTTCAAAGTCCCGAAGGTATATCTTTTAATCTTTCCGTCCCTTTATCTCCGGGCAATAATGGGGCTGGTGTTTTCGACTCCGAAGGAAACCTTTTAGGAATTTTAGGAGGTTGCGTTAATCGTTCTGTTTTACCTGAGAATCTTTTTAGAAATACCAACAACTTTGCAGAAGTTGTTAAAATTAGCTACATCTTGAGCACCGTGGAACAGATAAAAAAGATTGGCGTTGTAAAAAGAGCCTGGCTTGGTGTTATAATTGAAAACAATACACCACTAAATATGGGGGTTATTGTAAAAGAAGTGATAAAAGATTCACCCGCAGAAACTGCCGGAATAAAAGAAGGTGATATAATTATAGCACTCAACAATAATAACATACCTCATCTGGAAAGGCTTAAAGAAATGATTTTGATAGAGGAACCGGGTAAAACTGTTATACTTAAGGTTATAAGAGATAATAACAAAATGGAAATCCCGGTCAAGTTGGCAGAAATGAAAAATGCCGAACCCAAAAGTTCTCCGGATTTTAAAATCGAAAAAATTACACCTAAAAAATTTATAGAAAACAAAGAACAATTAAAAGAATTCTTAACCGAAAAAATACTTCGCCTTTCCGAAGAACTTGAAGAGTTGAAGGAAGAATTAAAAAAACTTAAATAAACCACAAAAACTAATTTTACCACAGAGAACACAGAGAAACAAAAAACACACAGAGAACACAGAGAAAAAAATATTTTCTGTTTTTAAAACTCCCATCCCCAAGAACTAATATCTCATAACCACGAAGCCACAAAGAACACAAAGATTTTATTCGTTGTTTTTACTAAAACCTGAGACCTAAGACCTAAAACCTATTTTCCACGTAGTCTATTCAGTCTTTCCTTTATTTTCTTCTCCCAGCCTAAATCCGTAGGCTCGTAAAAAATCTTCTTTTTTACTCCTTCGGGAAAATAGGATTCTTCCACATAATGATTTGGATAATCATGTGGGTACTTATATCCTTCCGCATAGCCAGCTTCTTTCATAAGTTCGGTTGGAGCATTTCTAAGGTGCAGGGGAACTCCTTCATTGGGATGTTCTTTTAAGAATTTTCTTGCTTTATTGTAAGCCATATATGAAGCATTACTTTTAGGAGCAGATGCAAGGTAAGTTACGGCGTGCGAAAGAATTATTCCTGCTTCCGGCATTCCTACGAATTTAACGGCTTCCATTGCAGCTATTGCTACTTCTAACGCACG
>CAZQNI010000447.1:0-1680 GCA_964594255.1 uncultured bacterium
TACAAATGCAAGGTAAATGGGTTAACCCAATTGATTATTTACTTATCAGGAGGTAATTATGCGACAAGACGCAATAATGAATGTTTTTCATAAAGGATCTACAGTTGATGGCAAAATAAGAATAAACGGTTCTGTTAGAATAGACGGAAAATTGAAAGGAGAGGTTGAGGCGACCGAAGCGGTTATTGTTGGCGAAACCGGAGTAATTGAAGGGGATATAAAAGCTAAGGAAACAAATATTTCTGGCAAATGTACCGGTCAGATATTTGCAGAAAATTGTGTTCTTCTTCATGCTTCCGCCGTAATAAATGGAGATGTGAAGTGTAAAAAGTTGGTTGTTGATGAAGGTGTGATGATCGATGGGAATATATCAATGAGAGATAAGAGCAGGAATGTCCCGGAAGAGAAAGGGAAAACATAAAATACGACCGGTCAAAATTAAAGTTAACTACCTTAAGTTAATTCCTGCTTCAGTACTTATAGAACAGGGAAATACAATTGTTCTTGTTTCTTCCACTCTTAATGATTCGGTACCTCCCTTTCTTAAAGGTTTGGGGCAGGGTTGGATAACCGCCCAGTACGGTATGTTGCCTAAAAGCAGCAATTCAAGAGTGAATAGAGAAAGAAATGGATTGTCCGGTAGAAATTATGAAATTCAGAGATTGATTGGGCGATCTTTAAGACAGGCGTTCGATTTAAATGTATTAGGGGAAAAAACCGTTATTGTAGATTGTGATGTTGTCCAGGCTGATGGAGGGACTAGAACAGCCTCGGTTACAGCCGGAGTGGTGTCGGTCTATGAGCTTTTCCGTCAGATGGTTGCAATGAAGGAAATAAAGAAAATTCCCTTAAGACGCTGGGTTGCGGCTGTATCAGGAGGTATCGTTAATGGCGAAATATTACTTGACCTTAATTTTGAGGAAGATTCTGGCGCAGATGCTGATATTAATCTTGTGATGGATGAAGATGGGAGTTTGATTGAGATTCAAGGTACTGCGGAGAGAAGACCCATAGAACAAGAAACCCTGGATCAATTGATTGAAAAGGGTAAGGAAGTGATAAAAAACCTTATTGCCAAACAAAAAGAAGCACTCGGGATACTGTGAAATTCTAACTGTTTAAAGTTGAATCGGGTGTAAATGAATAAGTAACTTGGGTATTCAAATCTATCGAAATGTAAAAATCAAATATCAAAATGTAAAATTACAAATCAAAGTTCAAAAATGAATTCAAAAAGACCAGAAAACATTAACCACAGAGAACACAGAGAAATTAATGTGGTTAAAAAAGAAAAGAACACTGAGGACACAGAGAAAAGAAAGGAAAAACTACTGATGAACACAGATAAACACAAATTAAGAAAACAAAAAAATAAAAAAAACAACTCTGTGAGCTCTGTGGTAAAATATTATGGTGTGGTGTTGTGTGGGCTCTGTGTTTTTTTATTCATTTTGCTTTTTAATTTTTGATATTTTATTTTTCGTGAAATCAAGGCAATTTCCCAATCTTTTTGGTATCTGCTATGAAGAAAAAAAATGACGACAATTCTGGGATTAATAAAGTCTGGCGAGAAGAAGTCAGAAGTAATAACATAAGACTTGATACATATTTATCTAAAAGTAGTTTCCCTTTCAGTAGAAGTAAAATAAATAAAAAGATAAAAGATAAAGAGATTCTCGT
>CAZQNI010000448.1:0-1677 GCA_964594255.1 uncultured bacterium
TCTCAGAAATGCCTTTTAAAACACCTTGGGAAATCATTCCTTTTGCTCCTCCGGGGATTTTTTCTTCAGAAGGTTGAAAGATAAATCTTACCGGGGGAGGATTTTTCATTTCGGCTAAAATTTTTACTGTTCCCAGAAGCATTGCCATATGGATATCATGACCGCAGGCATGCATATAACCTTCGTTTTTCGACTTGAAAGAAAGAGAATTTTCTTCCTTGATGGGCAGAGCATCCATATCCGCCCGTAAAGCGATGCGATTTTTACCTTTACCTAAATCTGCTATAAGTCCTGTTTTATTTAAAATTTTCGGTTTAAGCTCCAGGGCTTTCAGCTCTTTTTTGATAAAATCATGCGTCCAGTTTTCCTTGAATGCGGGTTCAGGATGTTTATGGAGCTTGCGTCGCGTATTTATTATATAATCTTTAATCGAATTTGCTTTTTTGAGCGCGCTTTTCATATCTGTATTTTATTGAAAAAATGAATTATAGCAAGGGGATTGAAAAGTGAAAATATAACAAAGAATTCAGAAGCCAGGAGTCAGAAGTCTGAATCCCATCCCAGCCTCAAAAAATTATTGAATCACAAAGTGCAAAAAGTTTTTAATATTTTTTAGCTAATAGCAGAGGCGAAGAGCCAAAAGCTTAGTTTATGTTGTTGTCTTTTTCCAGAAGGGAAGTATGAATTTTCCTTCTTTTTTAGCTTTTTTCATAAAGTACGTACCTATACATACAGATAATATTATTGCTATTATTGAAGATTCAAGACCGTTCTGGCTTCCTGCAAATATTTCCGATCCGGAAACTTTCGTCTTTAATAAACTATCCATATCCTGTATTTTTAGCAGAATGCCATTTTGAATAAAGTTATACATGAAGTGAAATCCAAATATCATCCAGATTTTGCGGGTTTTTATATAAAGAGCCGAAAAAAGTATTGCTCCTTCTATGGTAATTGCGATTGCCCCCCACAGTGAATAACCGGGGAAGAGTAAATGCTTGAATCCAAAAATAATTCCTGCGATAAAGATAGAAAACACAGTACCCAGATGCCGTTCGGCGATTCTAAAAATTATTGCGAAGTAGACTATGTCCTGAAGAAAGGCAAAGAAAAACGCGAATTGGAAACTTTGGAAAAGATCTGCCGAGTTATTAATTCCGTCTATTGAGCAGTACCCCAATAGGTATAACAATGAAAAGGTTACGGAAATTAAAGACAATCCTATGATACAACCGATAGCGAAATCTTTCATCGTTTTTTTATCAAGAGATATTTCATCGGCTTTCCGTTTTTCGAAGATTTTTACAAAGTAGAGATAGATAAAATAAACAGAAAGCATGCGAACAACGAAAATTAAGGAAGATGTAATAAAATTGTTGTTAACATTTAAGGTTGATAAAGTAAGTTGTGCCAGACTTTCTAGAATAAATGTCAGCACATTTACTAAAGCCACACCAATTATTATTTGCAGTACGGGAAAGTTGATTATTTTGAAGAGAATTGCTTTAATCGATTTCTTCTCCTGTTTGTTTTTTCTCTGGTCTATTTGTTTCTTCATGCATTTATTATAATAAGTTTTGTAAGGGATTCAATGAACGAAGATTGGGTTAAGGGTAATAAGGCACGCAGATTTATGGAGGTTCTAAGCATTATTATGAAATTATAAAAAATCATAAT
>CAZQNI010000449.1:0-1673 GCA_964594255.1 uncultured bacterium
TTAACAGGAGGAAGAAAGAAAGCCATACTAATGAGGAGTTCGTTATTTTGCAGGGTGAAATAGAAAAAACCGAAGAAGCAATTTCAAAAACCGAAGATGAATTGTTAGAAGTTTATTTCGAGAAAGACGAGGCGAAAAAGAAGATGGATGAAGCAAGAAGTATTATGGAAGAAGAGATGAAGGTTTTCGAAAAGAAGGAGGAAGCTCTAAAAAAAGAACTTGATGGTTCAAAAGAGGATTTGATTATTAAGGAAGATGAAAGAAAGAGAATAATTGCCAGGCTTAAGGATGAAAATTTGTTTCGTAAGTACAGCCGAATAAAAGACTCTCGGGGAACCGGAGCATCTATAATAGAAGATTCGGAATGTACTGAATGTCATTCAACGATTCCACCTCAATTATTTGCAGAAGTAAGAAAGGGAAATAGAATTATTGTCTGTCAATCCTGCGGAAGAATCCTGATTTACAAATGGATAGATTAGCCAAAGTTTTTATTGATGGGGCTTCAAGAGGAAATCCCGGACCTTCAGGTATAGGCGTTTTAGTTTTAGATGAGAATGAAAACGAAATCAGAAGAATTTCCGAGAAGATTAGTGATACAACTAACAACGTAGCAGAGTATAAAGCTTTACTTAAGGCAGTCATAGAATGTCAAAAATTGCACTTCTCATCTGTGCAATTTTTTACGGATAGTCAGTTGTTGGCGAGACAGGTTAATGGAATGTATAAAATAAAAGACGAGAAATTAAAACCATTATATGTTAAAGTTAGAGGTAAATTATTAGGTTTTAAAAAGTGGGAAGTTATACATATACCTAGAGAGAAAAATATTATTGCAGACAAGTTAGCAAACAATTCATTTAAAAAATAAGCAATAAATGATTTTTGTTTTATTATCTTTTTTTTCTGCTCCACTTGAAGGGAGCGGAGACTTGTTTGTTGGATACTATCCAACACGGGATACCTTATATAACGTTGATGTGTCAATTTGGGTGAGAGTTTACCTTATTAGAATAAAGGAGGATGTCGATTTTTTTGTGCAATATTCATCTTATCTGGAAATGGCAGAACAAGAAGAGAAAGTAGTTTTCGATCCTGCTTTTGCTACTTACTCGATAGTTCTCGGTTTTCAGTACACTGGAAATTTCTATTATTCCTTCTATTTAGATCACTGGTGTCGACACTTAATAGATAGAGATCTTGAGGAAGGGAAAGTCGTTTTTAATGCTCTGAATTTTGTGTTCTCAACTATGAAAGATCCCACGCGGCGTTTCTCAGAGGATTTCTATTTCAGAGGTAATTACATATTTTATCCTCAGGGTATCTTTGTTGATTGGCTTAACTCAAAGCCTTATTATAGAAATCGTTTTATAATTGAAACAGGGAAAAGAATTAATTCGTTCTGTCAACTCTCTTTAAATTTAGAGTATACTTTATCGAATGATAACCCGAGGAAAATTTATTACCTTGTGTGCCCTGAGGTTAACTTTTTCAGGGAAGAAAAGAACAGAACACTCTATGCTTTTATAAAATGTTATCTGAAAGCCAAGGGACCCTTACGTTCTCCAGAACAAAAACTTTTCTTTGGTATAGGGTATTCCTTTAATTCCCTTTGCAAATAAAAATAATGCCTGTATTATCTTTCACATGTTTAATTTTGGAATATCTACTAC
>CAZQNI010000450.1:0-1666 GCA_964594255.1 uncultured bacterium
GCACCAAAACTTTGACCTGCGACTCCTTTAAATTTGAAATGTATGGTATCATCAGCAAGACCCTTTTCTCCGTAAACATAACAGACTTCTCCGCTTAGCCTGGACCCAACTGTTCGATTAGTGTTCTTTATTGCAATTTCATGTTTTATTTTTTCTTCCTTTAAAATTGCGTTTTTTGAAAGATCTATTAATTTGATATCCAATATATCATCCAGATCATGCTTTTCCGGTTTTGAATAGAAAACTCCAACGTTATTTTTTATTTCCGGCTTATAAAGAATCTTACTAAAATCGATGTCTTTTGATTTCCAGTCAAGAATTTCTTCGTTAACTTCTAAAAGTTCGGTTTTCCCGATCAGTTCGGTTATTTTTCTAATTCCAAGACTTGCCATAATTTCGCGCAATTCTTCTGCTACGAAGTTAAAATAGTTTACAAGATATTCGACTTTCCCGTTAAATCTCTGCCGCAAGGTTTCATTTTGAGTTGCTACACCCACAGAGCAGTTACCTAAATTACAGTGACGTAGCATTACACATCCAAGGACGATTAATGCGGCTGTGGCAAAACCGTATTCTTCTGCTCCTAGTATTGCCGCGATAACTATATCTTTTCCAGTTCTGATTTGTCCGTCGGTTTGGATACGTACTCTGCTTCTCAGGTTATTCAGCACTAAAGTTTGATGGGTCTCGGAGAGACCGAGTTCCCAGGGTAGGCCGGCATGATGTATTGAACTTAAAGGGGCTGCACCGGTGCCGCCATCTCCGCCTGAAATTAGGATCATGTCAGCATGCCCTTTTGCAACTCCTGCGGCTACAGTCCCTACACCGACTTCCGAAACAAGCTTAACACTTATTCTTGCTTTCGGATTTACATTTCTAAGGTCAAAAATCAATTGATTCAAATCTTCTATGGAATATATATCGTGATGCGGTGGGGGAGAGATGAGGGTAACACCCGGTGTTGTATGGCGGGTTTTTGCTATAATTTCGCTAACTTTATTTCCAGGTAAATGTCCTCCTTCACCTGGTTTTGCACCTTGTGCCATTTTTATTTGTATTTCATCGGCATGAACGAGATAGTTGGTCGTTACTCCGAAGCGGCCCGAAGCGACTTGTTTTACTTTACTTGAGAATGAAGCTCCGTTTGAAAGTCTTTTAAAACGTGACGGGTCCTCGCCGCCCTCACCGGTGTTGGACATACCTCCGAGTTTATTCATTGCCATGGCTATAGTTTCATGGGCTTCCCTGCTTATAGAGCCAAAGCTCATAGCTCCAATTGCAAAGCGTTTTACTATCAGAGAAGCATCTTCTACTTCGGATAACGGAATCGGATCCTTAGAAGTGTTGAACTTTAATAAACTTCTCAAGGTTGTTGGATTCTCGGCCTGATTATTTATAATTTTGGCAAATTTTTTGTATTCTTCATAGTCTCCTTTCCTACTTGAATCTTGAAGGTAAGCAATACTCTGTGGATTCCATAAATGGTATTCTCCGTCTTTTTTCCACTGATAAAAACCGCCTGAGGGAAGAATTTTTTCCATCAGAGGAGAATCAGGGAAAGCTTCTTTATGTCTTAGTATAGTTTCTTTTGCAAGCGTTAACAGATCTACGCCTCCTATTCGGGATGTAGTACCCGCAAAACATTTTTCGATAACTTCGCTGCCAA
>CAZQNI010000451.1:0-1655 GCA_964594255.1 uncultured bacterium
CCTGGAGGGGATGAGGAAGCTATTTTTAAAAGTATCAGGGAGAAAATAATGTCACTGCCCGAAGATGTGATTGTCTATCCCGGGCATGGTGAAGCAACCACTATCGGGGAAGAAAGGTCTTTGTATTTTTGAAGGGAGTTAATATTTTAAAAAACTTACAGATAAAATTTGTTAAAATATCAGATTTAAAGGAAATATGGGATCGGCTGTTTGACATTGCAGAACATCGCTCTCCTTTTTTGTCTTACGGTTGGTTTTTTGCTCTAAGTAAATGTTTATTAAAAAAAGATATTGAAGTTATGGTTTTTTACGAAGGTAAGAAAGTTGTTGGGATTCTTCCCGCGGAAATTAAAAATCATAATCTATCTTTAATCGGGGACGAGAGAGTGACAGATCTTAATGGGACAATATTAAATCCTCTTTATTCAAAGAAAATCACCGAAGTTCTGGCTGATTTTATTATGGAAGAGGATTTGAAAGTGGAGTTGTATCCATTAGATAAAGAAAGCGAGTTGTTGAAAATTCTTCCCGATATGCTTAAGGAGAAAAGAGTAGAGAAAGCGGAACTCTTTCCGGTCTTGGAACTTCCTTCTTCCTGGAATGAGTATCTTGATTCTCTTTTCTCTAAGAATAGACATGAGCTTAGAAGAAAGCTCACGAAAGCAAAAGGTGCCGAAATTAAAAGATTGGAATCAAGGGATATGGATAAATTATTTGAGTTGATGGAGTCTTCGAGTACAGAGAAGAAAAGTTTTTTAAGTGAAGAAATGAAAGATTTTTTTAGTATGATTACCTCATATTTTGAAAAAATAGGAGCTTTACGATTAAATGGTTCTTTTTATCGGAATAAGATTATAGGTATACTTTTTTGTTTCCAGATGGGGGATACGGTATATGCTTTCAATACCGGGTACGATCCGGATTTTTCAAAATTGTCGCCGGGTTTCATTTCTTTTGCCTTGGATATAAAATTGGCAATTTCCGAAGGATTTTCTTATTATAACTTTCTTCGCGGAGAAGAGAGATTTAAATTCGATCTGGGAGGCGAGAGGATTTATACATGGAAAATAGAGAGATTAAAATCTGTATAATTTCCTACCATGCTTCTCCGGTTGAGTCCGTTGGTGCTGGTTCTTCCGGAGGTATGAGTGTTTATCTTTCAAATCTTTGCAAAAGGATTAGTAATAATGTAGAAGTCGATATTTTCTGCAAGGGTATAAAGAAGGAGAAAAAGGTAGAGAACTGTAACCTAATATATATAAATAGTGTTAGCATGGCGGAATTTACGGAAGAAATTATACGTTTTCATGCGAGAAAGAGATACGATATTTTACATTCTCATTACTGGCTTTCGGGAGTTGTCGCGAATAAAATAAAAAATGTTTTTCCCGCTTTACCCTGGGTTCATAGTTTTCATACTATTGAGGCTCTTAAAAAAATTACCGGAGACAGGGTAAGAATTGAAGCAGAGAGAGAAATATTGTGTTCATGTGATTTTATAATTTCTCCGACTTTCGAGGAAAAAGAATGGATTAAAAGATTATATCCAAAGGCATCTGTTTTAGTGATTCCCCATGGTGTTTCTCTTGATGATTTCCCCTTTAGGAAAGACGGAAGTAGAAATATACTTTTTGTCGGACGTATAGATCCGGTTA
>CAZQNI010000452.1:0-1653 GCA_964594255.1 uncultured bacterium
AAGAAAAAGTCGAATCCCTTAAGAGCGGAGATTTATTGCTGCTTGAGAACACCAGGTTTTATCCCGAAGAGGAGAAAAATGATACTGAATTCTCCAGGCTCCTCGCGAATCTTGGCGATGTTTACGTAAACGATGCTTTTGCTACTGCTCATAGGACGCATGCTTCTACTTATGGTGTTGCTGAGTTTATGGACGATAAAGCTGTGGGTTTTTTAATGATGAAAGAAATAGAACAGCTTTCGAAGCTTTTGGAAAAACCTGAATCACCTTTTACGGTTATTCTCGGCGGTTTAAAACTAAAGACAAAAGTACCGGTGATAAAAGGTCTTGCTCCTATTGCAGATGATATTTTGATTGGGGGTGCGATGTCGTTTAGTTTTATTAAGGTGAAAGGGGGAAAGGTAGGAAATTCTCTTCTTGAAGAAAGCTTATTCGGTAAAGTTGAAGAGGCAATTTCGATTACCGAAGAGAGTAAAAAACTTCACTTGCCGGATGACATTATAATTATAGACCATACGGAAAAAATTGATTCTTCGGCCCCTTGGGCGGTCTCACCTGCTTTCGATATTCCCGAAGGGAAGATGGGTGTTGATGTCGGGCCCGAAACTGTTGCTAAGTATAAGAAAATAATCTCAAATTCAAAAACTCTATTCTGGAATGGACCTCTTGGTGTTTTTGAAGTTCCTCCGTTTGATAAAGCAACGTGGGAAATTGCAAGAGAGATTGGTGCCTTAACGAATAAGGGAGTTTTTACTGTTGTAGGCGGCGGAGATACTGATAAAGTTTTTGAAGATTCCGATATTTCCGTAAGCCATCTTTCTACCGGAGGTGGGGCATCTCTTGAGTTTGTTTCAGGTAAAGAATTGGCGGCTTTTAAAGTAATGTAAGGGAGGTTTTGATGCGAAAGTTGCTTATCGGCGGTAATTGGAAAATGAATAAAAGTGTAGGAGAGACGATTAAATTCGCAGATCTTATTAAAGAGAAAAAATTGTCAACGGAAGGTGTTGATGTATTCATTGCACCTCCTTTTACTTCTCTTGTGGATGCTGTCAGGAGCTTTAAAGGAAGTGGAATTCGGGTAGGGGCTCAAAATCTTTTCTGGGAAGATGAGGGCGCTTATACCGGTGAGATTTCTTCGGTTTTTCTTAAAGAGATTGGCGTAGATTGGGTAATAATAGGCCATTCCGAGAGGAGAACATATTTTGGCGAAACGAATGCCGGAGTCAAAAAGAAAGTAGAAAAAGCCTTGCAAAAACAACTAAAAGTTGTTATATGTGTTGGTGAAACTGAAGAAGAAAGAGAAGATGGCAAGGCAAAGGAAGTCGTAGATAAGCAAATAGAAGAGGGACTCTTAGGCATTGAATATGAATCTGATAATCTTGCCGTTGCTTATGAACCGGTTTGGGCGATTGGGACAGGTAAAACTCCCCATCCGGAAGATGCGGAGGAGATGCATTCTATAATCAGAGAAAAGTTAGGTGCTAAAGGTGAGAGTATTAGGATAATGTATGGTGGATCTGTTAAAACACATAACATTAAGGATTTTATTTCCCAGGAAGAGATAGACGGGGCTCTGATTGGAGGAGCGTCTCTTGATGTTGATGGTTTTGCAGATATGATAAATATAGCAAAGGAGATTAAATGTTAGGCTTT
>CAZQNI010000453.1:0-1650 GCA_964594255.1 uncultured bacterium
TTATGTTTGTCTCTTTCTTTCTCCCAGAAGGACTGTGTCTCTCAGGTTTTCTATATTTTTTGCCCTCATCCATCTCGTCATAAAATCTTTTGCGCTTATTATCTGTGCTATAGAAGCAAGAGCTCTAAGGTGGAAGTTTCTCTGGTCTCTCGTTCCTACCAGTACAAAAACCGCCTTAATTCCGGGAATCTCTTCCCTGAATTTTATGCCTTCTTTGCACCGAGCAAGTAAAATATCAAAACGCTTTTCTCCTTCAATTATTATGTGTGGTATGGCAATATCTGGATTTATTGAAGTAGTACTTTCCTTTTCTCTTTCCATAAGAAGTTGATAAAGCTTTTCTTCGGATATATCAAGAGGTGACGAAAGTTTTTCTGCGGTCAGCTTGAAAAATTCTTTTAAGTCTGTTTTTTTCTCCAAATCCAGTATATGACTTTTTTCTATCAATTCATCGAAACGATCTTTCTGGATTTTGTCTCTTTCCCTTATTATGTCTTTTAATTCATCTTCAAGCGAGTGTGTGGTTAATTCTTTTGCGGTAATTTTTTCGATTAAATATAACAAAGCGTACTCTTCTTTGACTCTCTGTCTTCCGTAAATCAAGTATACTATAATAGATAACGACATAAGAATCATAACAATTATAAGGATTTCTGTTCCCATCTCGAAAAGTAAGAATCCACATCCAAGTATACCTACTATTTGCGGAAAAGGATAAATAGGACTCTTAAATCGAGGTCTATAGTTTTGTACCCCGCTTTGTCGCATAATGATAACAGCTATACAGGAAAAAAGGTAAGTCATAATTAAGACAGTGGAAGCGGCTTCTACGAGTATATCCAGAGTAAAGAAAAGAGAAACAATCATAACAGCCCCTGTAATAAAAATCGCCATATACGGTGTTTGAAATTTACTGCTAATTTTTTTAAATATATTCGGCAGGAGACCGTCACGGCTCAAAGCAAGCGGATATCTTGAAGCTGCCATAATACCGGAGTTCGCGGTAGAAACAAAAGCGAGGATGGCGGCAATGCTGAGCAGAATCATTCCTCCCTGTCCCATAAAAGTTAGAGCTCCATCGGAGAGTGGTGTCAGAGAATTATCTAATGAAGAAGCACCGAGTACCCCCGAAGTGACATAAATAACCAGAATGTAAAGAATCCCTACTGTTGCAAGAGAAAGTATCATGCCCAGTGGTACCACTCTTTCCGGCTCTTTTACTTCTTCTGCAATACTCGCAATCTTCAATACACCTCCGAAAGAAACGAAAACAAAACCCGCGGTCGAGAAGACCGCTGGTATCCCTTTAGAGGCAAAATCTTTAAAATATTCGACCTGTATGTTAGGGATTCCTAAAACCACGTAAATAATCATCAGCCCCAGTAGAGAAACAACCAGAGCAATTTGAACTCTACCTGCTTCTTTTATCCCCAGTATATTTATTGCCACAAATATTATACAAAGGCTTATAGAAACGAGGTGTATATTAAAATCAAACAATATACTTGAAAAAGCAGCCATACCAACTAAAGCGAAGGAGCTTTTTAAGGACAAAGAGAACCATGTTAAAAAGCCGTCGATAGTCCCTACAGCCGGACCCATGCTGCGGGTAACATAGAAGTATGTTCCGCCGGCTTTTGGCATAGCGGA
>CAZQNI010000454.1:0-1639 GCA_964594255.1 uncultured bacterium
AATCGTTGAAGAAGAATTAAAAAAGGACCTCTCTCCTGAAATGCGCAGACATTTCCTTACCTTAGGCGGTATAGCAAAACAGAAAAACGAAAAACATCAGGAAGCAATTCAGTACTTCCAGAAATGCATAGATATAGCAAAAGAAGAGAAAGATACAGTAAATGAAACCATATTTATGAATTACAAAGGGCTCTCATTCCTTCGGATTGATAAATACAGAGAAGCTCTAAAAGAATTGGAAGAAGCTCTATTATTATTAAAAAAATTACAAATTGGCGACCTTGAATATTATTGCCTAACAATACTAGCTGCTGTCTATTTACGAATCGGCTACTGGGAAAAACTTCAAGAAAGAATAGAAGATTTTAAAAATAGATACGGAAAAATCCAACCATTTTTAAAAGATAAACTGCTTCACAGCAGACTTTACAGAGGAGAATGGGTAGAAGTCGAAAAGTTGAGAGAAGAATTAAAAGAAGAAAAATACGATTTAAAAGATGCAGAAGGCGTCTTTTTTGCTTGTAAGGGAGAATTAGAAAAGGCGGAAAAAATATTCAGAGAAGCGATAAAAAAAACAAAAGGCGACCCGAGAGAGACAAGGGCTATTTCCCGCGAGCTCTCAGAAGTTTTATTCGAACAGGGAAAAAAAGAAGAGGCAATAACTGTTCTGAAACCCCACAAAGAAAAAATTAAGGCGATTCAATCAAATTTCGAAAAGGGAAAACTTCTATCCTCCTGGGGTTTGATTACCGGAGATATTAAATCCATCAACATGGCTATTCAACTTTTCTCTAAAATAGGTCTTCCTTTCTATACCGCTCAAGTAAAACTTAAAAAGGCTAAAGTCCTCATAGAAGAAAATAAAATCGAAGAAGCAATCGAAGAGCTTAAAAAATGCGAGGAGACATTTAAAGAATTAAAATCCGGTCTTTTTCTCAACAAGACATATAAACTTTTTGCAGAATGCGCCAAAAAGACTTCTCTTAGAAGCGGTTACATACACACTTATGACGAGATAAGCAAGCTTCTTTCCTCAATCGACTCCGAAAAGAGGTTCGATGAAGCTCTGTCCGTGCTTACAAACTTCTTCAACGCGGAAAGAGGAGCAATCATCCTTAAAGAAGAAGAAAGAAATATCATCGTCTCATCTCACAACATAGACGAGGCAACCCTGGAAGACGCGAGAAGAATATCCTCGACTATAACAAAAAAAGCGGCAAAAGGAGAGGTAATTATTGCGGCAGACGCGTTCAGGGACTCGAGATTTTTCGAAATGGACTCGATACAGAGAAATAAAATCCATTCCATTCTATGCGTTCCGGTAACCTCGGAAGAAGAAATTTACGGGGTTCTTTACCTTGATTCAACGATAAAAAAAGATATATTCCTGCCCTCCGATAAAGAATTCCTGCAGTCTATCGGAAGAATTCTGGGTGTTCTCTTCTCGAAAGGAGACCTTCTCTACAGAATGAAAGAAGAAGTCAAACAATTAAAACGGATGACCTCTCCTCCCGAATCTTTTTATTCGATAATAGGTATATCGGAACAAATGCAGAAGATTTATAAAACAATAGAAGAAATAGCGGAAACGGATGTAAACGTTTTGATTACGGGAGAAACGGGAACGGGTAAAGAACTC
>CAZQNI010000455.1:0-1637 GCA_964594255.1 uncultured bacterium
ATCATTTTCAATTAAATAGTCGACGAATTTACTATCAGCTACTTCTATTACCTCTTCCTTGGTCAAAAAACCCCTTTTTGAAATCTCGTTTTTCAACCTTTCGGGAAAATCAATCGAAGCAAGATTGCCTCTATCAAAATAAAGAACATAGGACTTAAGAATCTCCTCACCGCTTATCGTTAAAACTCCCCTTTTTTCAGCCAGGGAAATTAACTGAAAGAGTTCAAAAAGCCCTAACTCTTTTATTGGCCCCTCAATAGGCATTACATCTCTCCCGTAATATTTTTAAGCCGTAGTAAACTCTCAATTGCTTGTCTTGCTTTACCTAACACTTGCTCATCTTTCGCCTCATTTACTATGTTATTCCACAAATTTTCTGCTTCCTTATATCTTCCTTGCCTGAAATACAAAGAAGCCAGGAGATGATAAGCTTCAAAGTTTTTACTGTCAAAGCCAACAGCTTGTTTTAAACTCTTTACAGCAGCATCAATCTCATCTTTATTATATAAGGCTTTCGCCTCCCATAAAGCCAAATCACCGTCAGCTTTTATAACTTCTTTCGCTTCCTTTACACTCTTTATTACACCATCGTAGTTTTTGGCAATCAGGTACGTCTTAACCAAAGTTTTCAATACCCGTTTATCTCTCGGGGCCAATTTTTTTGCTTTTGACAGAACTTCAATTGCACCCTGTAAGTCACCTTCCCTAATCTTTTGATTGGAAAGCTGATAAAATCCTTCTGCAGAAGGAGAAATGGAAAGGCTTCTCTCGATTAAAGAGTGAGCTGTTTTCTTTTTTCCTAATTTAAAATTAATGGAGGCAAGCTCCAGCAAAATCCCGGTTTCTTTTTGCCAGGCAGGAAATGCTTTGAGAAGTTCGATTGCTTTCCTATATTTTTTCTTTCTTTTTAAATACCCGGCAGAGGCAATATAAGGAAAAGATTCTTCGGGATATTTCAGGTTAAGTTCTTTGGCAAGAGTTAAGGCTTTTCCCCATTCTCTATTTTTTTGATATATTTTTATCAATAACTTTGAAGCCTCAAGGTTTCCAGGGACCAACTCGCGTAGAACATCTTTTGCCTCTCCCAGTAATTCTTTCTTTTCATATACTTTACCCAAAAGAAGCAACAATTCTTCATTTTTTGGTTCTACATTTCTTGCTTCGGATAATAATTCCAAAGCTTTATTTAATTTATTATCCTTAATTAAAGCAACCGCTTTTTGTATTTCCTTTTTAATATCTACTTTCGGTTTAATCTCCTCTTTCGGCGCCTCAAAAAGGTCTCCAAAGAAATCTTCAGCAGTTTCTTCTCCTGCAACTCTTCCCACTTCCATATCCTTTGTTAGTTCCCTTGCTACAAGAATTCCCAGACGTTCAGAGTAAATATCCACTCCCAACTTAAATCTATTGCTCGAATAGTATGGATCTATTTCCATAGCTTTTTTCGTTGCCTCAAGCGCCTCATCATATTTCCCTATTCTGGATAAGGCAAAACCTAGATTATAAAGAGCTTCAGCAAAACTATCATCCCGATCAACAGCCATTCTAAAGAAATATATTGCGTCTTCGAACCGCTCAAGATTCAAGTAAACCGACCCGAGGTAATTAAAAGGAAGGGGATTTTCTCCTTTCATTTC
>CAZQNI010000456.1:0-1635 GCA_964594255.1 uncultured bacterium
TATTACCGAAGAGGACATAATAAGAGAAAGTAAAGCAAAAGACATTATGGATACAACCATACCTCTTATTTATGAAGATATGTCATTAACGCAAATATTGAAAATTTTCAGCGAAACGGATAATCTGTTTTATCCGGTTGCAGATAAAAGCAAAAAATTACTGGGTGTCATAACTGTGGATCATATAAAAAACTCTCTAATGACAAGAGGATTAGATACATTTCTTTTGGCTTACGACTTAATGGAGCCGGTTATCGCAAAAGCCTCTCCTGATTTACCGATGGTGGAAGTACAGGAAATTTTAAGCCGGTATAACCTAGAATACCTACCTGTTGTTTCCGCTAAGGATGAAGTTCTCGGTTTTCTGGAAAGAAAACAGATATCCAGGAAAATTTCCACAAAATTGATCGAAATCCAAAAACATGCGGAGGCTTTGAGTTAAATCAAAAATTTTATTGTCAATATTTTTTTAACATATAACTGCTTAAATTGACACTTAAATCGCAACCCTCCAAAGGATTAATTTTAAATAAGGTAAATGTTCAATTGCTATTTTTCGAAAAATTTATATAATTACAAAATACAGGATGGGATTTTTAAGACTTTTTTCATCGAGGTCATAAAACTCAGGTTGAGTAATGTTAATTAATTTAGAACAAATTTTAATTTACAAAGGGGGTGATTTATGGAGTTTATTAGAGGTTTTGATTTAGCTGTCATAATTATTTATCTCGCGACAATACCGCTTTTTGGGATTTTCTTTAAACGATATGTGCACTCCGAAGAAGATTATTTTCTTGCGGGTAGAATGCTACCCTTCTGGGTGATCGGTATGTCTTTGATTGGAACAAATATCGGAGCATATGATTATGTTGGTGCGGCTGGCGGCGCCTATCGTTTTGGTCTGGCTCAGGCGAATTACGAATGGCTTGGTGCTATTCCGGCTATGATTCTGTCCGCAATGTTATTCATACCTTTTTACTGGAGAAGTGGTGCCTACACTGTACCTGAATATCTGGGGAAAAGATACAGTACGGCTGTAAGAACCATTGAAGCCCTTCTCTGGTTTTTCTTTCTTGCCGCTGTTCTTGGAGTATTCTTCTGGGCAAGTGGTATTATGCTGAATACTTATTTGGGTTGGCCTATAGGTTTAAGCATATTTATCGTTGCTGCAATAGTCGCAATTTATACTGTTACAGGAGGGCTTGCAGCTGTCGCAATGACAGACGTTGTCCAGATGCTTGTGATGCTTGTCGGCGGACTTGCTGTAATGATAATAGGATTTAACTTAACCGGCGGGTGGGCCGGTCTTGTAAATATGGTAAAGCCATTGCATCCGCAACATTTTCAACTATTCCAGCCTCTCGATAGTCCGGACTTCCCCTGGCTCGGGATAGTTCTTGGTTTGGGGCTTGTCTTATCTCCTGCCTGGTGGTGCTGTCATCAGGCCATTATACAGAGAACGCTCGGAGCAAAAACAGAGTGGGATGCAAAAGCCTCCATGATGGGAGCCGCATTTCTTAAGATGCTCGTACCTCTTCTTGTTGTACTTCCCGGGTTTTTTGCTCTCGCGCTTTGTAGTGATCCTACTCAAATTGCAAATCCCGATCAGGCTTTCCCCTGGGTAATGCGTAA
>CAZQNI010000457.1:0-1626 GCA_964594255.1 uncultured bacterium
TTCTGTAATTATAATACTCGGTATTATAATCATAGCCAATGTGAAGAAGGGAGGTGGTGTAAATGTGGAAGCTTCAAAAGTTGAGAGGGGGAAAATAGAAGAGATAGTTTCGGCGCCGGGAGAGATCCGGGCAAAAGAAGAAAGAAAAATTAATGCAGAGGTTACTGCAGAAGTAGTTAAATTATTGGTAGAAGAAGGTGATTGGGTTAGTAAAGGGCAAATCCTGGTGAAATTAGATTCTACAGAGCAGTTTGCGGCATACCAGAGAGCTCTGGCTAATGTAGGTGCTCAGAGAGCAGATCTTGAATTCAGAAAGGAACAAATGAGAAGAAAAAAGGAGTTATACGAAAAGGGGTTAATTTCCAGAGAGAACTTTGACAATATTGCAACGGAGGTAGAACTTGCCGGGAGCAATCTTGAAAACGCGAGAACAGAGTTAGGAAGAGCCAAAAGGAGTCTTGAAAGAACCACTGTCCGTTCTCCCATTCCCGGAACCGTGATGGATATAAACAAAGAAGAAGGAGAAGTGGTAGTGGCAGGAACCATAAATAATCCTGGCTCTATAATATTAACGGTTTCGGACCTGGAAGAAATGGAAATGGTTGCCGATGTAAACGAAAGTGAAATACCTCTGGTATCGATCGGAGATACAGCCAGAATTACTGTAGATGCTTTTGCTGATACTGTGTTTAAAGGAATTGTATATTATAAAGCTAGTATGCCGATAGAAACAAGTTCTTCTCAGGCTGTAGATTTTGAAGTGGAAATGTCGGTTCCCCATCATCCGGGGATGCTACCGGGCATGAGCGCGAACTGTGAGATAGTAACCGCAAAAAAGGATAGTGTTTTGCGAATACCGCTGCAGGCTCTGGTTGCAAGAGATAAAGAAAGCGGAGTGTATAAGATAGAAGAGGGTAAAACCAAATTTATGAAAGTAGAAACAGGTATAACGGAAGCAATGTGGGTAGAAATAATTGAAGGATTGGAAGAGAACGACCTTATTGTTTCCGGTCCAATTAAGACTTTGATGAATCTTACCGATGATCAAAAAGTAACCTGGAAAGAGGAAGAAGAAGGAAAATCGGAAGAAGATGAAGATATTGACACCTTAAAGGCAGGAGAAGACAAGGAAGAAGAAGGAGAGAAAGAAACTGCTGAGGGTAAAGGAAATTTAGAGGAAAAATAAAAATGTTCAGTGGTTTTTTAATTGAGATATTACGTTCAGCAATTGAGTCAATAAAGGCTAATAAACTTCGTGCTCTTCTTACAACTCTCGGTATTGTAATAGGAGTTATGACTGTTATCGGTGTGATGTCTGTTATTTCGGGTTTTAAACAATACATGGCTACCAGTTTTTCTCAATTAGGGGCTAATGTCCTTTATGTAAGCAAGTACCCCTGGGGTTTCGGGATGAGCAGAGAAGAATGGAAAAAAATACAAAAGAGAGATAATATAGGTCTAAGGGAAGCAGAAGCTCTAGAAGAATACGGGGCATCCTTTAAATATGTGTCTCCCAGTATACTTAGAAACATGAAAATGGAAAGAGGCGATAAAGAAGCAGAAGAAGTTAAAATAGAAGGCGTTTCTGAGGATTTTAGCAGGATAATCAATCAAGATGTAAGTCTC
>CAZQNI010000458.1:0-1626 GCA_964594255.1 uncultured bacterium
TTCCGTTTTTGTATCTATGAAGCGAACGTCAAATTTGATATCAGGATTATCACCCCGGACCCAGAAGTCAAAAGCATAGTTACTATCCACCAATATGGTCAAATCCTTTATTGGGGAGAAGTCAAAGCCAATATTGGAATACTGCTCCACTCCTGTCCAATGTATACAATGTCTTCCCTCATAAGGATTCTCTTCCGAGTAAAAATCTAAAATACCTTCGCTGTGCCAGCTTGAGCCAAAAAAATTTTCGCAAACATAGTCAAGATACATGTCGAAACCGGTTGTATCGGGTTTGAGTATATAATCTTCCTGTGGGGGAATATTAAAACCTAATGCTTCAAGAAGTTCAACATTTAAATCATAGTCAAACATTTCATCGGAACCCTTTTCAAAAAGCCCGAAACCTCCTTCATAGCCCCAAATCGTCCAGGCAATACTGTTTTCCTCAAGATAGTTTCTTACGACCTCATGCCAGAATACACGGTCTCCGTTATCGCTATTAGGTATATGAACACCGAATTCACCACAGAGTAGAGGAACGTCACGGGTATTTTTAAAATCAACAGCAATATCTATTAAAGCGTTAACATGTTCTACAGTACCGTCAATTTCGTAATTGTTTAAAAGGTCTTCTATCCAGGTGCCGAGAAGCTCGGGAGGACACTCAGGCATTTCTTCTGAGTTGTAAGGAAACGGAACGCCTCCGAGAGGTTCCATCGATGGATCTGTCCAGCTTGCTCCCTGATGGGTAAACAAAAAGGGGTCATAAAAATGGAAAGTATATATGAGATTGGTATCATCATATTCGGGCATTGTGCTGAGTTTATTGTAAGTGTTCCAATCAGTAGGACCGACAATAATTGTGTGTTTTTCGTCTACTTGACGAATAGAATCAACAACTTCTTGTTGGATTTCATTCCATAATGCGTCGGATATACCGTGTGGTTCGTTTAGTATCTCGTATAATATATAATTTGAACGTTCTTCATAGTGGGCTGCTAATTGTTTCCACACAGGGATTAAAATATCTCCTATATTGGGATCAGTATCGATAGAAGGATCAAATGTATGGTTGTCAAGAATAAGATAGAGCTCAAGTTCTTCTGCCCAGCTAACTGCACTATCGAGAAAATATGTAAAGAGAGGATCGATTGTGTAATCCGGAGGGCCGTCTGTCATAGCGTGCAAATTAATGGGTAGTCGTATAACGTCGCATCCTAAGCTCTTGATGTTGACGAACTCATCTTTTGTGAATTTCGTAAATTGAATTTCCTGTGCGCTTGGTGCCTGAAACCAATTCGTTAGATTGACGCCGCGATGAAAGGGTAACAGAGAGCCATAAAGAAAATTAACCGTAAATAACGATATGAGAATAATCTTTCTCGTTTTACCTCCCTGTTTACAATATTAGTTTAAATAGTAGTCTCCTGAGTAAAGATCTTGCCTATTCGTTTCCATCGGACTTTTTTAAAAAATGAGGTTATAGGAATTTGGGATTTCCATGACCAGTAAATTAATAGAGGGGTTCCGGAAATATTGTCGAGTGGTACCGGTCCCCAGAATCTCGAATCATCGGACTCGTCTCTGTTGTCTCCCATCGCAAAAACATGACCTTCGGGAACAACT
>CAZQNI010000459.1:0-1624 GCA_964594255.1 uncultured bacterium
TCATAATAATATAAACCCGGACCCCTCTCCATAACGAGAATATGTTGCAAAGCTGATGTAGGAGTGCTACTTTCGTAAATCCTCTTGGAAAAATCCACTACCAACTCATTTACGGTTCCCGAATTTTCGTCAGGTATTGTATTTTTGTTGCTTTTGAAATCGGTAATTTTAAAACTTATATTTGGGGATTTTGTTGCCGGAAATAATTCCGCAAACGATATATTAAAATTCAGATCACTTCTTCCTGTGTTGTAAATTCTTAAAGTATCAATAGATGTTTCACCTGTATACAAACTATCATCCATAGAATCGGGAGAAACCGATATGTCCGGTGGCACTAAACCTTCACCCTGAAGGAAAACAATTAAGACAGGTTCGTCTATGTCGTTAGTCTCTATAGTAAGATTCCCGGTAGATATAACTTCAAGCGCCGGAGCAAAGATAACTCTCACATCTTTTGTTTCGCCCGGCGGTACTCTAAAGTTAGTGGTATCAACAGAATAATCCATATTATCAGGTGTAATATCGCTAACTACCAGTGTGTCCCTGCCGAGATTATTTACCAGAAGATCCAATGTATCAGGATAACCTATGTACACCGTGTCGAAATTTAAAGTATCCTGGATAAGTGATATATCAGGTGTTGATATAGGTGTAGCAAAAGAGCTTACCCATGTGCTATCGTTTTTATCTCTCGTAATAAGTTCAAAATTAATAACGTGGTTTGCCGGGCATCCCAATGCTACTTCAAAATCAAAGTTTTCTAAATTCTCCGAGAGTGAGTCGGATAAGATATCGCCAAATTCATCTGTCGAATCTGTAATGGTAACGTAAGAGTCTGCCGCCCGAAGGACACCTGTAATGTTATATGCAGTATCGAGACCAACATTATGCACCGTCAAAAACAACTCAATACTCTCATCGGGGTCAACATTACCATCTCCATTTCCGGTTATATCCGTTACTCTATACTGTTCAAAAATAACCCAGGGGCCGGAAGGAGAGATAACATCTACATTACCTTCATAGGGGATGTAATTGTTTTTTGTTACCGTGCAGTACATTGTACCAAGGGAGTTAGGCGGGGGCGACAAAGTCAAGGTAATATTACCGGAAGCGTCGGTATATCCTCTCTGGTAAACCTCTCCTTCTTTATATAAACAAACAAAAGCATCTTCTACGCCAAAACCTCCATCGGTAACATTTACATTAAAAGTGCTTGTGCCGACAGGTATTACAGGTACATGAGTAACGGTGAGCTCTTTTGGAATATCTGTCCATAGAGGAAGTTCCGGGTCTCCGAATAGATTTAACTCATAAATACTCCATGGCCAATTTGAAGCCCATGTAATTTCGGATACGTAGCCATCTTTTGAAAAAGCGTGCGCTACGCCCAGACGGTCATGGTAAAGATAATCTTCCTTGAATATCTCATGATAAAAACAGGTGTCTATATTCTCTGAGGGTCCCATGTTCGGAGGACTTCCCCAGCCATATCTTGAATTCATAATGGAATAACTGCCGCCAGTAGTGGGGGTTAAATAATGTTCTGCAAAACAGTCCCCGTAGGGTACGAGATCAAGTGCACCACACATGCAGCCTAAAGAATTATGAATGCCGAGCA
>CAZQNI010000460.1:0-1619 GCA_964594255.1 uncultured bacterium
TTCAAAGACCTTTATCTGTAATTTTGATTACAATTAAGGAATTTGACCAAATTAAGGCTGAACACGGTGAGGAAGTTGTTAATCAGGTATTGGTTGAAGTGGCGAACCGTTGTAAGTTAAAAGTTAGAGATCTTGATTATTTTGCGCGTTTCGATGATGATAAATTTATTCTTTTACTGCCGGAGGCTGATAAATCAGCAATCCAAAAAATTGCCGAGAGACTTGGGTCGTCTGTGACGGATTCTCCTATTTCTACAGAAGCGGGGAACTTGAATGTTGCGTTGTGCCAGGGTGGAGTTGAAATCGCCGAGAGTTATCCCGTTCTTGAAGAATTCTTAAGTAAAGCGGAAGAGGCATTGCTGTCTGCAGAAAAGGAAAGCAGCGAAAGTAATATTGTTATAAAATAGAAGATTAGGGAGAAGTTAGTAGTTAGCCCCCCTTCCCTAAATACTATTTGAACCACAAAGAACACAAAGAGCACAAAGCCCTACCACACAACCCATTTTTTTTGTTTTAACTAAATCCCAACCCCAAAATCCCAAATCCGAAGAACTCATTGAATGAACGAGAAAAAACGTCTTGTAAGGCTTTTATGAGCGTTTGAGAGGCTTCAAATAGGCTTTGTTGATACCGTTTTATTGAGATTTTTAATGCCGGAGGGGGGATTTGAACCCCCACAGGATATTATCCCACATGGCCCTCAACCATGCGCGTCTACCAATTCCGCCACCCCGGCTAAGTGTGGACAAAAAGTTATACAAAAAGATTGAGATGTCAAGAGACAAAAAATAGGTTTTAGGCTGAAGGCAGTAAAAACATAAAATAATTGCACATGTAGGTCATGTAGTCCATATAGAATTAAAAACAAAAAAACTACAGGTTCTACATTATCTACATGTAAAAAAATTGGGTTGTGTGGGCTGGGTTTTAAACAACACAAATATATTGTTTTGTTTTTTTTCTGTGCTCTCTGTGTGTTCTTTTTTCTCTGTGTCCTCTGTGGTTAAATTAAGGTAAATTTCCCTTAAAATACTCTTTTTCAAAGATTAGACTTGAAAAATGGCTATTTCTTGTTATATTCAGCAGTGATTAAACGAATAAAAAAGGAGTTAAAAGAAAGAGAACTTCTCAAAGGAGTTCATAAGATAATAGTAGGATACTCCGGAGGACCGGATTCGACATTACTTGCTGAAGTACTATATGATTATAGTGATATAGAAGTCATCCTTGCATATTTCAACCATAATCTTCGGAAAGATTCTAAAGAAGAGGAGAATTTTGTGATAAAAGAAGCAAAAAAGAGAAAGCTTAAGTTGGTGATCGATGGGGCAGATGTCAGAGGCTATTGTGATAGGTTTTCTTTTTCTATTGAAGAAGGTGCCAGAAAATTGAGGCTTTCTTATCTTAAAGGAGTAAAAAATAAAGAAAAAGCAGATTTAATAGCACTGGGTCATAACTTTGATGATAAAATAGAAAATTTTTTTATCAGACTCCTTAGAGGTTCAGGATTTGGTCTTTCTCAGATGAGCTACCTGGATGGAGATATCCTGCGTCCGCTCTTGGATTTAAGGAAAAATGAGATAATCGATTACCTTAAAGAAAACAAAATAGCTTTTTAT
>CAZQNI010000461.1:0-1618 GCA_964594255.1 uncultured bacterium
AAAATATGTTAAAATTTGTTAGTGAGTTAGTGGGTTGGTGTGTTGGTGAGTTAAAAAAACAGACCAACGGACTAACCGACCCACAGACCAACTATGTTATTCATTTATGAGGGTTTTGCTTATAAATCCGCCCATATATGACTTTGCAGTTTATGATTTTTGGATGAAACCTCTCGGCTTACTCTATCTTTCAAGTTTCTTAAAAAAAGAAAAGCATCAGGTTTGTCTACTGGATGTACCAAACCGATTTGACCCTTACTTTAAAAATATTAAAGGCGATTCTTTTGGCAGAGGTAAAATCCAATCTCAGAAAGTCCAAAAACCCGAAGTATTAAAAGATATTCCGGGAAAATTCAAAAGGTATGGCATCCCTGCGAAAGTAATAAGAGAGAGAATCCGGGATTTTAACCCTGAAGTTGTAATGTTGACCTGTAGTATGACTTACTGGTATCCGGGATTACTTGAAATTAAAGAGATAATAAAATCACTCGGAATAAAACCTGTTTTACTTCTTGGCGGTATTTATGCGTCTCTTCTACCCGGGCATGCAGGAAAACTTGGATTTGATAGAATTTACTCAAAAAACGAAAATTACATCGAAGAAATAGGACTTGAGATACCGGAACATTTCAGTTTTTTTCCGCCTCCGGATTACTCTCACTATTCCAATTTAAGCTATGCCTGCCTTTCTACTTCCATAGGATGCCCTTTTAATTGTCCCTACTGTTCCTCTTCTTATTTTTGTAAAACCAAAGAAGACAAAAAAGAAAAACAAATTGTAGAAGAAATTTACCATTTATACAAAAAAGGAATAAAAAGATTCGCCTTTTACGACGATGCTCTTTTAATTACACAAGAAAGATTTATCCGTTTATGTGAAAAGATTAAAGAAAAAGGAATAGCGGCTTCTTTCTTTACGCCTAACGGGCTTCATTCAAGATTTATTTCCTTAGAGGTCGCCCGTTCAATGTATGAAACCGGATTTAAAGAGCCAAGAATTTCACTTGAAACAGCTGTCAAAAGTATACAGGAAAAACTTTCCACGAAAACCTCGAATTATGAATTTACAAGAGCCGTAGAAAATCTTAGAAGTGCAGGATATAAGAATGAAAATATTTATACTTATCTCCTTGCGGGAGCGCCAAGAGTAAGTTTTGAATCTGTAGAACAATCAATTCTTTACGTTGCGAAAACCGGAGTAAAAATATCCCTCGCGGAGTTCTCCCCCATTCCGAGAACAAAAATGGAAGAAAATCTACCGGATCCTCTTTTCACCAACAATACCGTGTATTATCATTATAAAAAGAAAGAGAAAGAAATGGTAAGAGTAAAGAAATTGGCTAAGGAAGTCAATAAGAGCATCGGCTAACAATTAGAATTCGGAATTTGTTAATGACAAAAATATATATAATTTAATTTTATTTCCATTGTAAATTAAATATCAAAAATTAAAAAGCAAAATGACATATTAAAATGTAAAATTACCCCTTCCCCTAACCGTAAAAACTAAAAAAAATTTGTGTTATTCGTTTTATTTGTTGTTTCTTTGTTTTTTTATCCGTTTTTGAATTTTGATTTGTAATTTTACAGTTTGATATTTGATTTTTGAATTTTATTA
>CAZQNI010000462.1:0-1598 GCA_964594255.1 uncultured bacterium
TATCGTCAAAAATCACCGAGATTCTATTGTCAATAAAAACATGAGGATGAGCCAGCAAGAAAAGAGGGAAGAAAGAGATAATAATTGTAAATGTATATCCCATATAAAAATTACCTCAGGTTTGAATAAGAAGAAATTTTTTTAGCGAGAGAAGCGCGATTTATTGTAAAGAGATGAATTCCGTCCACGCCGTGTTTTATCAAATCTTCTATTTGTTTGGTGGCAAATTCTATTCCGGCTTTTTCCATTTCCACATCATTCTCTTTGTATTTTTCTACTATTGAGATCAGCTCGGATGGAACCGTAGCACGGCTCAATTTTATCATTCTAGATAAAAGTTTTGCTTTAAAAACAGGCATAATACCGGCAGAAACGGGGACCTTAATTCCTATTTTTTTAATCTTGTCCAAATAGGCGTAAAAAAAGTCATTCTTGAAAAACATCTGAGTTATTACAAAAGAAGCACCGGAATGGATTTTCCTTACAAGATTTTTTATATCTTTTTCCAAAGAATATGCCTCAGGGTGGCCTTCAGGATAACCTGCCACTCCCAAACAGAATTTATCCATATGGGACTTTATATAAGCTGCTAAATCACAAGCGTAAGAAAAATCGGAGACAGTAGATTTAAAATTTCTATCAGCTGGTATGTCTCCGCGAAGAGCAAGTATATTTTCGACCCCTTCTTGGCTTATCTTATTTAAAATTGTTTCAACATTTTCCTTTTTTGTATCAACGCAGGTCAGATGCATAAGTGGTTCCATTTCGTAGGTATTTTTTATTTTGATCGCCATCTCGATGGTTCCCTCTTTTGTTTCCCCGCCGGCTCCGTAAGTAACACTTATAAAATCAGGAGATGTTGATTTTAAATCTCTTATGGTTTCCAATATGCTGTCTTTCTTTGCTCCCGGTTTGGGAGGAAAGACTTCACAGGAAAAAACAATTTTTTTATTTCTGTAAATATTGCGTATTTTCATATTTATTTACTTTCTACCAGATTATATTAACAAAGTATAGATAGTCAAGAAGGTATTAACATAAGGATTAGTAGACGGACATGAAGCCAAGCAAGGATTAAGAGTTAGATGGAAAGCGTTGAAGAGTAGCAGGGATTAAGAAAAACACCTGGCACTTAATCCTTAATCCTAGAAACAGTTGCAGGTACTGCTTCTAATCCTGTTATTCTTTTTGCTTTTTTATATTTGATTTTTAAATTTAAGCGTATTTACCTTACAAGCATCTCTAGGCTTATGAAATACATTAGAAAGTTTATCTTGGCAGGGTTTTCAAAAAAAGGAATAGGCTCCGATAAGGGGTAATCAGAGCCTAAAAGAGCGAGAGTGTTGGTAAGTTACAAGTTTCTAAATATAATTAACTGTCAACTCCAGAGTGCCTTTTAAATCAGCAGGCAGCTTGAGGTTTTTCATTTCTCTTTTTATCGACTTTTCGATACATTCTTCACATGCTTTTCCTTTAGATGTTTTGTAGTTTTTAATTGTAGCCTTTTTAACTATACCTGCTTCTATTTCTATCGTAAGAGTTAAAGTCTTAAGGTTCCAGTTCTTTAATATAACTTCAAAGCTCGCCTCAAGTTCATC
>CAZQNI010000463.1:0-1591 GCA_964594255.1 uncultured bacterium
ATTACAAAAATCTTAAATTTCCCTATGCTCCGGGTATTAGACCGTCGTGGTAATGTAGCATTAAGACATATTAGATTAAGATATATATTGATTTTACATTAATAAATAGGACAAAAAAGAATGGTGTTAGACCTTTTTTGTCCTATTTTGAGTTGTCCGTGAGAAGTAGATTTTTTGCGCAGACTCCCCCTTGGCGACTTCGCAATTAATATCTAAAAGAGTTATTCATAGATCGAATATATCTGAGTATATAACGGCGTAAATGTATCCGTTTGCCCTTGTTCGAAATTCAACTTCTCCGTGCCCGATTTCGTTATTAAATTCGAACGAGTAAGCCATAACTGTTGAGGTGCCGGTTAGATCGACGGCCACGGTATCATTCAATGGGTCTTGAAATACAGCAATAAATTCATCTTCTTCGATCTCGACAATATCGGCGGTATAATCAATATCTCCAGTCGTCAAATCAATAAAGTGAACCATGTATGTGTTTTCGTTAACGTATTTTTCGTGTTCCACAACAACTCCTTTCATACCGACTGCATATGCTTTCGTTCCTCCCGTAACCGGGTAGATGTAGAGGACTCCTCCGTTCTCCCATAACTCTAAAGAATAACCATTTTCATCATAGATGGTTATATCTTCATTGGGCGTTACTGTTTTTATTTCTTCGTCTTCCCCGGCTGCGTTTCTAAAAATAATAATAAGCAATCCGGTGGAATCTTCCGCGACGTCCAAATTGCTTCCATTGAAGTAATATATCTCATAATCGGAAATATCCGGCCCAGTAGAACCACCGCAGAAGGTTAACAGAAGGGCTAATAAGAGGAGTGCTATCCGGAGTTTGCCAACTAAAAAGTCGCAATTTTTTCTCATTTTTGCCTCCTTTTGTTTGGTATTGAAATTTAACTGTTTTTTTATATTAGTCAAGATTGGGATAAGTGAGTGAATGTGAGAATTAGCGGATGGGTTTATGGAGCCTATCTGTTTAACTTAATATTGAGAATTTAATTTGGCTTGCCAATAATTTTTTTTTGTTTATGTTATGTAGGTTTTCAGAGATAGAACGGATAAGAAGATTTTTAAAGGAGAAGTTTTTTGATGTTTGCAGATATGATTGTACATATAATTGGTAATACCGCCGACACCAATAACCTTATCGCTCAGGGGATTGGGATGGTTGGGCTTATATTTGCTATTATTTCCTTTCAAAATAATAAGCGGAATCTTATTCTTATATTTTTAGGTCTGGCGCAAATGTGTTTTATTGTTCACTTTGCTCTTCTCGAAGTTTGGCCTGCCTTTGCAGTAAATATAGTAGCGGTAGTCCGCACTTTTTCTTTCCTTCTAAGAGGAAGGAAAAGATGGATGGAAAAGAATACCTTGATGTATGTTTTTATCTTTTTATTCTGTATCGCCGGAGCTCTTTCCTGGAATGGCGCCCTTAGTCTTCTGCCTGTTATGGCTATGACGATTGAGACCTTTGGTTTATGGAAGAAAAATCCGCGTTTAATCCGTTCCATTGTAATTATACCGCGTCCTTTGTGGATTACTTATAATGCTATTCATCATTCTTATGCGGGTGTATTGA
>CAZQNI010000464.1:0-1557 GCA_964594255.1 uncultured bacterium
ATCGGGTAATTCGAAATCATATATATACAATTCAACAGGTATACGAACCGTATCGGAGACACCTTCACTAATCATAATATTACCGGAATAAACTGAATTCGAAACTGTTTTAGGAATATAGATATCCACCCATATACTCTGGTTCGTTCTGGAACTAATCGTAAAATTGGGATGCAATTCAATCGGAACAGCTATATCGGGATACATTTTATTATGATCGGGTCTGTCGGTCCAGCCGGTACCCTCTACAGCATGACCTTCACTATCGCAAGGACGACGCATCCTCTCCGGGGCATGACGTTCATCATAGTAACTTTCATAAGACATTTGACTCAATCCTTTTATCTCAAGATAACGAATATAAAACAGTTCTATTTCTCTATTGGTCCAGTCAAAAAGTTCATCTCCCGTGGCATAGGTATAATTAATAGAAGAACCGTTACCGTCACTCAACTGATTTAGCGAAACGTTTACATTATAGGCATCTGAAAGTGCTGCCTCCAGAATAATGTTAAAATTCACTACTTCATTCCTAGCACCGAACAACTTTACCGTATCTCCATCCCAGAGAGAATTCGTAACATCTGTTCCGTTGTATGCACGCAGCTCATCCTGTGTTA
This sequence comes from uncultured bacterium, assembly GCA_964594255.1. Lineage (GTDB taxonomy): Bacteria > Hydrothermota > UBA3072 > UBA3072 > UBA3072 > JAFGHJ01. Next base: position 621 of record CAZQNI010000464.1, read on the forward strand.
CTTTATCTTCACCGTTATTAACCCAAAAATTAGTTATATTACCCTGGGCGTTTAATTTTATATTAATTAGAACGAAAAATAATAAAATAGAAAAACACAAAAACTTACGCATAATTCCCTCCAAATGTTTATTAATAAAAAATAAAGAATAAACATAAATAGTCAACCGCCTGTATAAAGACGGAAATTAAATATTAAAAATCAAGAAGCAAAATGACAAATCTAAATGTAAAATTATCCCATTCTATAACTGTAAAAAAATATTTGCGTTATTTGTGTGAGTTAAAGTTTCGTGTTTTGAGTTTCGAGTAAAAAAACAACAGAAATAAAATCTTTGTGCTCTTTGTGTACTTTGTGGTTCAATTACTATTTGGGGGATGTTGGGGTTTTAATTTTTGAACTTTGATTTGTATTTTTACACTTTGATATTTGATCTTTGAATTTTAGCGGCTTCGCCGCGTTATGAAATCACTTGACTTAAATCCACTCATCCTTATACTTAAACTAATGAAAGAAAATAAGAAAATCAATCTTTCAAACGTTGAGAAGCAAGTTTTAAAGCAGACGGGCAGAAAAGCTATTTATCCTGAATCCGAGAAAATCCCCTGCATTGTTGTGGACAATTTTCCGATGCTGGGAAGAGTTACAGCTTTACGTTTCATCGAGTGGATTAAAAAAAATCCGGGAGGAGTTATTTCGCTCCCAACAGGCAAAACCCCTGAGTTTTTTATAAAGTGGGCAAAGTATTATCTGGACAACTGGGAAAATAAAGAAGTAAAGAAAGAACTTGAAACTTATGAAATCGACTCCGGGAAACGTCCCAATACCAAGAATCTTCACTTTGTCCAGATGGATGATTTCTACCCAATGGATCCGGACGAGCAAAATAGCTTCTACCAGTACATAAACAATTACTATATTAAAGGCCTGGGCTTAG
>CAZQNI010000465.1:0-1556 GCA_964594255.1 uncultured bacterium
ATATACGTCAGGAAGAAGACGTCCTTGATACCTGGTTTTCTTCCTGGTTGTGGCCTTTTGCTCCATTCGGCTGGCCAAATAAAACTGACGAATTAGAGGTATTTTTCCCTTCTACTACTTTAGTTACAGCATGGGATATAATATTTTTATGGGTTGCCAGGATGATTATGGCTTCTCTTGAGTTTATGGGAGAAGTCCCTTTCAGCAAGGTATATTTTACCGGTATGATTCGTGACTCCAAACGCAGAGCTTTTTCGAAATCTTTAGGTAACTCTCCTGACCCACTTGATTTAATTGCTAACTATGGAGCAGATGCTCTTCGGATAGGAATTTTGCGGATTACACCTGAAGGGAAAGATGTGATATACAAAGAAGATAGTATTGAGCAGGGGAGAAATTTCCTCAATAAAATATGGAATGTAACTCGTTTTTTGATGATGAATTGTAAGGATGATGATGTGGGAAGTATCGAGGGTATTCGCCTTACTAAAATGGATGAATGGATTATATCAAGGGTTGTAGGCTTGGTCAAAGATATTGAGGAACAGGTTGATTCTTTTAAAATAAGCGAAGCAAGCCGTTTGCTTTCTTCGCATTTCTGGGATGAATTTTGTGATTGGTACCTGGAAATGATAAAACCGCGTATCTACTCAGGCGATAAAAATGAAAGGAAAAATGCTGTTTCGGTTGCCCTGTGGGCTTTCGAGCGGTATCTTAAACTTATGCATCCTTTTATTCCTCATATAACCGAGGAAATTTATGAGATGCTGCCGTATGCAACCGATATGATTATCGATTCAAAATGGCCATTTTATGATGAACACTACAGAAATTTAGAATTAGAAGAAGAAATGGAGTTCTTACATAGTTTTGTTGCTAATATTCGGAATATCAGAGGAGAATTCAATCTGCCTCCGGATTTGAAATTGAAAGTCATTGTTAATTGTAAAAATAATATTCTGGATCTAATTCAGGGTCAGACCGAATGGATATTCAGGCTTGGCGGTATCGAAGAGCTTAAAGAGGGAAAGAAAGTTTCAAACTCTGCCTTTTTCCATCTAAAAGGGATGGATGTATATGTTCCTCTTGAAGGAATAATCGATCTTGATAAAGAGAAAGAGAGGCTAAGGAAAGAAATTAATGAACTTGAAGGTTTTATTGAAAGAACAGAAAAACAACTTTCCCGAAAAGATTTTTTAGATAAAGCTCCAATTGAAATTGTGGAGAAAACCAGAGAAAAGAAAGAAAGACTTGGCAACAAATACAACAAATTAGTCGAGAATCTGAAAAGAATATCATAGTTTGGCTACTTGATACAAGGTATTAGATTCTAGTTAAGAGATGTATAATTCGCAAAATCCTATCTAGGTGTAAATTAAATATCAAAAATTAAAAATCAAAATGACAAATAAAAATGTAAAGACTAAAAAATAGTAGTACTCGGATTTACGCTGCCAAATAGAGTTTGTTTAGTTTTTTTTAGTATATTTTTGAATTTTACTTTGTAATTTTCCATTTTGATATTTGATTTTTTAATTATTGCGGCCTTGCCGCAT
>CAZQNI010000466.1:0-1555 GCA_964594255.1 uncultured bacterium
CACTTTTTTTCATCTCAATTCGAAGTTTTTCAATCATTTCAATTCTTTCTATTTCTGAGGTAAATTCTTGTGGTATTTCCAGTTCCAAATTTATTTCTTCTTCTTTCTTTTTTTCTCCGGCAACCATTGTTGTCATCATTATTTGTTCACGGCTTTTCTTTATGCTTTCTGGTATAATGTTATGCTTTTTATTATATTCAAGTTGTGTATTTCTTCTACGCTGTATTTCTCTCAAAGCGTTTTCTATGGCGATAGTTTTTTCTTCGGCGTAGAGTATAACCCGGCTATCGATATTACGGGCAGCTCTTCCCGCAGTTTGTATAATAGAAGTTTCAGAGCGAAGAAAACCTGCTTTATCTGCATCAAGGATAGCAACCAATGTAACTTCGGGTAGATCGAGACCTTCTCTTAAGAGATTTATACCTACCAATACGTCGAAATCTCCGAGGCGGAGTCCCCTTAAGAGTTCCATTCGCTCGGGTGCGTCTATTTCTGAGTGTAGATATTTTACTTTTAGACCCACATCAATTAAGTATTCTGTAAGTTCTTCCGACATTTTTTTTGTTAGTGTGGTTACAAGTGTCCGATTGCCTTTCTCGACTTCTTTTCTTATTTCTTCTATAAGGTCATCAATTTGATTTTCTGTTGTTTTTATTGTTACTGGTGGGTCAATAACTCCGGTTGGACGAATCAATTGTTCCACCGTTTTTTTTTGTGATTTTTCTATTTCCCATTCCTGCGGTGTTGCAGAGGTGTAAATAACTTTGTCGATTTTTGCCTGAAATTCTTCAAAATCGAGCGGTCTATTGTCAAGAGCTGAGGGAAGACGGAAACCATATTCTACAAGTGTTTCTTTTCTCGATCTGTCCCCGTGATACATTCCTCTTATCTGAGGTACAGTCCTGTGAGATTCATCTATAATGGTGAGGAACTCATCCGGAAAATAATCTATTAGTGTATAGGGAGGTTCGCCTTCTTCACGCAAGGACAGATATCTGGAGTAATTTTCAATGCCGGAGCAATAACCTACTTCTCGAAGGAATTCAATGTCATACTTGGTCCTACTTTCTATCCTTTGGGCTTCAATATACTTTTCATTATCCAAAAAATATTGAACTCTTTCTTCCATTTCTTTTTCGATTTTATCTATTACGTTTAATACTCTATCTTTGGGAATTACGAAGTGATGTGCGGGGTATATAATAAGTTTGCTTATTTTTTCTATTTTTTTTGCACTTATCGGATCTATAGAAGATATTTGTTCGATTTCGTCTCCGAAGAATTCTATACGGTATCCTTTAAATTCGTAAGAGGGAAACAGGTCTATTACGTCTCCTTTTACCCTGAAATTTCCCTGTTCGAACTCAATATCGTTACGCTTATATTGAATCGAAACTAATTTCTTGATTAATTTATCTCTTGAAATTTCCATATTATTGAAAACTTTAATTGATTGTCTGGAGAAATCAGTAGGTGAGCCAAGGCCGTATATGCAAGAGACAGAAGCAACGATTATTACATCTTTTCTTTCGAGTAGGGAAGTTGTGGCTTTCAT
>CAZQNI010000467.1:0-1554 GCA_964594255.1 uncultured bacterium
TTCGTTGATGCCCAGCCGTGAAAGGATCTCTCTTTCCGATGGTTTCCGAAAGAGCAGCTACCGTACCTGCCAAAATTTCTGTTAATTTACGAAAGCTATTTTTAAGTTCTTTCTCTACTGTTTTTCTTTTTCTTATGTCATCATATAAGGCAAATACACCGATGATTTTGCTGTCTTCGATAATTGGTCCACCGCTAACATGGACGTCTATTAAGGTCCCGTCATTACTCAACAGTACAGTGTCAGGTTTTAATATTTCACCTCGTAATAATTGTTGAGAAAAAGAAATCTCTTCTTCTTTAGACCCTTCCGGAACTATTAAGTCTTTAATGTTTTTTCCTTTTACTTCTTCAAATGAATAATTGAATAATTCATGAAAACTTTTGTTGATTTGTACTACTTTGTCTTCTTTATCCAGTAAAGCGATTGCAGATGGAGAGTTGTCAAATAAAGATTTGAAATAATTCTTCTGAGTTTTTAATTCCTTTTCAGCTTTCTTTTTATCCGTTATATCGATTGCTGAAGCGATAACTGCCGGGGCACCTTTAAAATCATCGACATGTTTACTGCCGCAAGCAAGCCAGCGCTCTTCTTTATTTTTTCTTGCAATTTTGATTTCATAATAAGAGGGTACCCTTTCTCCGTTCAGGTGCTTAAAACCCCGGGCTTTAACAATATCTCTGAATTCAGGGTGGATAATGTCCCAAAAGTTCATTTTGTACAGTTCTTCTTTAGTGTAACCGGAGAAAAATGCGGCTGTCTTATTGACGTAAATAAATTTTTGTCTGTGAGCGAAAATTATAAGAGGAGCGTCCTCCGCCATTATTTCGTATCTATTCGGATCTATTTTGTTCTGAGAGTCATATTGAGAGAGTTTATCCCTTAAAATCCTTAATTCCTGAATCAGGCTTTCTCTTTCCTTACCTTCATACATGAATTACCCCCCTTATTTAATTTCCAAATTTTATTATAGAGATAATTATATATATAGAATTTCCATAATAATTATAAGGGTTTTAGCCATAAAGTCAAGGCTGTTTTTTCTGTAAGAGGCTTTTAATTAACGTTTTGCGAGAATTAAGTTGGATGATTGAACTAAAAAAACAAAAAATAACTATACATGCAGATCATATAGTAGATATAGAAAAAAAATATAAACAACAAAACCCGCATTTAGAGTTAAGTGTTTCGAGTTAAAAAATCTGAACAGATCTGTGTTTATCTGCGTCCAATTTGTGGGTGTGGGGTTGGGATTCTGGATTCTGACTTCTGGCTTCTATATTTGTGTTTCGTGGTTTATAAAACCCTCCAGACTTGACAAAACAAACCAGAGTATTATAATCATAAGATAATGGATTGGGCCCGTAGCTCAGCTGGTCAGAGCGGCTGACTCATAATCAGTAGGTCGTGGGTTCGAGCCCTACCGGGCCCATAAAAAAAGATGAAAAATTTAAATTTAGATTTCAAAGGGCGAATAGCTCAGATGGTTAGAGCGCCGGTCTCACATACCGGAGGTCAGGGGTTCAAATCCCTTTTCGCCCAGAATGTGCACGA
>CAZQNI010000468.1:0-1539 GCA_964594255.1 uncultured bacterium
ACAATTATAATCCTCACGATCTTGAAGGTTCCATAACCTACATTTACTGTGACTATAATACTTGATTTCCAAGGAAAGTCAAGGGGGTAATGTGCTTCGTACCGGAAAATGGTAAAATAGTAAAATTGTGAAATAGTCAACTAAGAACCACCAACTACGAACGAAGAACTAATTTCGGAGGCAGATTAACGCAGATTTTTTATTTTGTTTTTTAACTCGGGAATATCTTTTTCAATTGTTTTCCAGACTCTTTTTACGTTAACACCAAAATACTCGTGTGCAACTACGTTCCTCATACCCGAAATCATATTCCAGGGTATTTCGGAATGCTCATTCTTAAAATCGTCCGGAAGGTTTCTGACAGCTTCACCTATAATTTCCAATCTTCGTAAAACAGCATCTTGGATTTGAGTGTTTTTCAGGAATTTTTCAAGGGTAACCCCTTTTGTATATTCTTCAATTTTTTCAATGCTTTCTTGAATATCATCAATATAAAGGTTTACGTTTCTTTTTCCTTTCATAAAATCGCGATTTCTTCTTCAAGAAGGCTTTCCTTGATTGCGGATTTTATTGTGTTATACTCAATAAGATCAACTTCCCTGCCGACAATTTTTTCGATTTCCAGCTTTATCCCGACAAAATCAAAAAGACTCAAGTCCTCTGAAATTTCTACAAGAATATCGATGTCGCTATCTTCAGATTCCTCTCCTCGGGCAAAAGAACCGCAGATAGCTGCTTTTTGGATTCCGTGCTTTTTTAAAACCGGTAATATTTTTTTCTTCATTTTTTCGATATTTTCATTCATTTTACCTTAAGCTCCTCATTTTGAATATAATAATAAGTGTACTTAATGTCAACAATCTCATCTTTGAACCACGGAAAGCACAAAGGTTTTTGCGCCGTTAGCTGTCAGCCTTAAACTCCTTTACAAATTCCCTTTCTTTTATTAATATTACAACATGAAAAAATACTACCTTATCCTGCCAATTCTTTTTTTGTTAATAATTTCCTGTACAAATGATTCTACCGGGCCGGATTACGGGGATTGGCCGTATATAGATAATACCGGTCTTACCAATCCGAATAATCTAACAATAGTAAACGGCGACACAACTATCATCGTGTCTGGTACAACCGTTCAAAATTTAGACGTAAGAGGAACGTTAACTATCCGGGCTGACAACGTAACTGTCAGAAATTGCAGGGTATGGATTGGAGCTTATTACGGTATTGTCGTTGAGTCCGGTTATTCAAGAATTTTAATTGAAGATTGTGAAATAGGCAGAGATTACGTAAATAGTTCAAAAGGTATTTTGATACGCACCGCTGACAGTACTGAAGCAACAATACGAAGATGTTACATTCATCATGTCGGAGATGGAATTTTCGGGGGTGGGGGAGGTGATCCTTCTCCAAAGGCTAAACTTACGATTCAGGATTGTTATATTTCGGATATAAGAGAAACGGACGGAGACGATAGTATAGAAACCATCGATGACCATAAAGGTGACGGAATGGAATTCTTAGGTCAAATAAGAG
>CAZQNI010000469.1:0-1537 GCA_964594255.1 uncultured bacterium
GATGTTTTGGTGGTGGATGACGGCTCACAGGATAATACCGCAATTATTGCAAAGAAAGCCGGAAGCAGGGTGTTAAGTCAGAAAACCAATCAAGGTAAAGGTTTAGCCCTTAGAGCAGGCTTTGATTTTGCTCTTAAAAGCGGATACGACGCAGTTGTAACAATGGATGCAGATGGCCAACACGACCCCCGTGAAATACCTAAGTTTCTCAAAAGTTTTAAAAAGAGTGGTGCCGACTTAATTATAGGCACAAGAGAACATAATTTATCCGAGATGCCTTTCCCGCGTTTTATGGCGAATAAAACCACCTCGTTCGTAACTTCTTTACTGGCAGGTGTTAGAGTACATGACAGTCAATCGGGATATCGCTTTATAAAGAAAAATTTAATTAAAAAAATCAATTTAAAGACCGGACGTTTTCAGATGGAAACCGAAATAATAGTTAAAGCCGCAATGGCGGGTTTCTCTATAAAAGAGGTACCGATAAAGACTATATATTTTAAAAAATTCAAGAGTTATATAAATCCTTTAGTTGATACTGTAAGATTTACAAAACTTACGTTACGAATGTTATGGCGTTAATACTTATTTCCAATGATGACGGAATAGACGCCCTAGGATTAAAAGTTCTCCGGGAAGCAGTTGATGATTTAGGACACGTAATAGTTTTTGCTCCCGAAGGAAACAGGAGCGGGGCAAGCCATTCCCTTTCCATACATAAAAGTATAAAAGTCAAAAAAATCGACGATAACACCTATTCTACCGACGGAACTCCCACAGATTGTATACTCTACAGCGTACGTGGTATTTTGCAGGAGAAACCTGATATTATCCTCGGAGGTATTAACCAGGGGGCTAATCTTGGAAGCGATGTTTCTTATTCCGGTACGGTTGCGGTTGCCTTGGAAGGAACACTTCTGGGCATCCCCTCTCTTGCTTTTTCTCAGGTCGATTTTTATAATTATTTTAACCAGGAGTTTGCCAAGAAAGTGTTAAACTGGATAACAAGGCAAGTTCTGAAAGATAAATTACCCGAAGGTGTTTTTTTGAATGTAAATTTACCTGCGGAACCTAATGGCAAAATCAAAATTACATGCCTTGGCAACCGAGTTTACCGGGATGAGATTGTAAAAGTTGAGGAAGAAAAAGAAGAATTGACATACTCACTGGACGGGGAAAGCCCCACCTGGGTTTCAAGTCCTAACTCGGATTTTGATGCTGTACATGAAGGTTTTGTATCCATTACCCCTATACACATGGAGTATACTGATTTTAACATGATTGAAAAACTACGGTTTTGGGAGGAAGTTTATTAGCTACGAGTATCAGCGCAAAAAGATGGTTGAAAATCAAATAAAAAGAAGAGGCATTATTGACAAAAGGGTTCTTGCCGCAATGGAAGAAATACCCAGGCATGAATTCGTTGAAGAAGGGCTAAAAGGAGTTGCTTATCAAGATGGCCCGCTTCCGATTGGCATGGACCAGACAATATCTCAGCCTTATATTGTTGCTTTGATGTCGGAGCTTCTTGATGTAT
>CAZQNI010000470.1:0-1536 GCA_964594255.1 uncultured bacterium
TTTTTATAATAATATAAATGAGAAACCGTGAGGTTGCAGATTTGCTATTCAAAATCGCTGACGGTTTAGACCTGTCGGGTGAAAATTTTTTCAAAATCCGTGCTTACAGAAAAGTGGGTAATGTAATAAAAGACTTTCCTGAAGATATTGAAAAAATTTACAAAAATGGTAATCTCACCACGATAGAAGGTGTAGGCGCGGGTATCGCAAAAAAAATAGAAGAATATTTAACCACAGGCAAGATGACAAAACTTGAAGAAATATCAAAAGATATTCCCGAATCGCTTTTTAATCTTTTACACATCAGAGACCTGGGTCCCAGAACCATACACGACCTCCATAAGAAATTAGGAGTTAACAACCTGCAGGATTTAAAAAAAGTGATACAAAACGGTTCTTTTTCAGAAATTGAGGGGTTGGGAGATAAAAAAGCAGAGAAGATCCTTGAGAACATCAAATTCTATGAAGAAAAAACAGGGAAAGATCGCCGCTTCACTATTGGAGAAGTAATGCCAATGGTAGAAAAAATATTGGCAAACTTAGAGAAAACAAAATCAGTTAAAAGATTTTCTACTGCTGGTTCTCTTAGAAGAATGAAAGAAACCGTGGGAGATATTGATATTCTTATAGAAACAGGAAGCCCCGAGAAGGCAATCAACGAATTCACTTCTTTTCCTGAAATAAAAAAGGTTTTAGAATCAGGAAAAACCAAAGTCTCGGTTATGCTGAAAGACATTGATATACGAATGGACCTTAGAATTCTTCCCGATAAATCTTACGGTGCGGCTCTTTTATATTTTACAGGTTCAAAAGACCACAATGTTAAAATAAGAGGTCTTGCAATAAAAAAGGGCCTAAAAATTAACGAGTATGGAGTTTTTAAAAAGGAAAAGATGGTAGCGGGAAAAAGCGAAGAAGAAATATACAATCTCCTGGGTATGGACTTTATCCCGCCAGAGCTCAGAGAAAATAGAGGTGAAGTTGAATTAGCCCTTAAAGGAAAACTTCCCGAATTAATTGATTATAAAGACATTAAAGGTAATTTACACACTCATAGTAGATACTCGGATGGAAATAACAGCATAAAGGAACTCGCTTCATTTGCAAAAGATTTTGGTTACTCTTATATTGGCATTACCGATCATTCTTCTTCCGCAGCCTATGCAAATGGTTTAAAAGAAAATGAGTTGAAAAAGCAAATAGACGAAATAGACGCTTTAAATGAAAATTCAGACGATTTTAGAATACTAAAGGGTACGGAAAGCGATATTTTACCCGACGGTTCTCTTGACTTTAGAGAGGATATTTTAGACAAACTTGATTTTGTGATTGGAGCAATACATTCGGGCTTTACGAAAAATGTAACGAAGCGAATGGAAAAAGCATTAGAAAACCCTTACCTTACAATATTAGCTCATCCTACGGGCAGGTTGATATCAAGCAGAGTCGGGTATGAGGTTGACTTAGACAGGGTAATGGACAAAGCAAAAGAGGAAAAAAAGATACTTGAAATAAACGCTTATTATGATAGATTAG
>CAZQNI010000471.1:0-1525 GCA_964594255.1 uncultured bacterium
CCTAAAATATTCGACCCATACTTTTCAACCAAGCAGGAAGGAAGTGGTCTTGGTCTGGCTACTGTATATTCTATTATTAAAAAACATGAAGGTTATATCACAGTACAATCTAAAGTGGGAAAGGGAACCACTTTTTTCATCTATCTCCCGGCAATTGAAGAAAAAATATCGGGGGAAAGAGCGAAAAAAGCGATTAGACGGACTCTAACAGGAAAAGGCAGAATACTAATAATGGATGATGAAAAGATAGTTCGTAAAGCAGTTGGAGGAATGTTGGGCAGACTGGGTTATACAGTTGAATTTGCCGAAAATGGAGAGGAAGCTATAACTAAATACGAAGAGGCTAAGAATTCTGGAAATCCCTTTGATACTGTTATTCTTGATTTAACTGTACCCGGCGGGATGGGGGGTAAAAAGGCAATAGAGAAACTACTAAAGATTGACCCGGACGTGAAGGCTATAGTTTCCAGTGGCTATTCTAACGATCCGGTAATGGCTAACTACGAGAAACACGGTTTTAGAGCTGTGGTCGCAAAACCTTTTGATCTCAAAGAGTTAAATGAAGCAATCAAAAAGGTTTTGGAGTGAATGAAGGGCAATAAAGTCAAGAACCCTTTTATCTCTTTTATTCTGGTCTTGCAGAAATTTAATTTACACTTACATTTCAAAACTATGAGAAGAATTATCCCATTAACAATGACCTTATTCTCAATACCGCTGCTAATATTAGCTAATACTTTTTATTTGGATCCTGAAGAAGGAAGCATGACAAACGACGGAAGCTCCGAATCCCCATGGACAACCGTTCAGGAAGTTCTTGATTCAAATTTAATCGAGACTTATTCTCCTTTCGAATATCCATACCTCGAAGGAGATTCCCTAATACTTATAAACGAAGGCGCTCCAGTAAAAGCAGGGGATACTCTTATATGCAGAACAGGCTACTACGGTTCCCTACACATATCAAGAAAATTCAACACCAATTATATTACTATCTGCGCGGAAGAAAATAACATCCCTATTTTCAAAAACATTCGTTTTACCGGAGCAAGATTCTGGCATCTCAAGGGTCTTACAATCACACCGTCAGAAGCTCCGGAATATGAAAATACCACACTTGTATCTATCGAATGGCACAATTGGTCGGGACCATCTACTTACATAACGGTAGAAGACTGCGATTTGTACTCGGTCGAAAACGCCTCATCATGGTCTGCGGAAGACTGGGACGAATTATCGTGCACTGCGATTTCCTGCCAAGGCAAACATGTAATTATACGAAATAACTACTGCAAAAATGTAAATTTTGGGATCTCCTCAAGCAGAGACTCCTGCCTTATCGAATATAATATAATTGAAAATTTTGCCGGAGATGGACTACGAGGACTAGGAGATTACAACACATTCCAGTACAATATAGTAAAAAATTCATACGACGTCAACGCCAATCACGACGATGGATTTCAATCGTGGTCCGTAGGAGAAAGCGGAGTAGGGACTGATACGGTATGGGGTGTAATCTTAA
>CAZQNI010000472.1:0-1519 GCA_964594255.1 uncultured bacterium
TTACCTATTCTTTTTTGTCTTATAAAGATTGGACCTCCGCTCTCCATTACAATAGAAATAGAAGAAACCGCCCATACAGGAATAGAAATTACGAGCCCGATCCCCGAAAGTATAATATCGAATACTCTTTTTACCGCATCATTTGTTCTATTTGTTTTTAATGTTGCCTCCGACCAAATCCTCAATAGAATAATCGGAACTCGACCTTTCTTTTATAAAACTCCCTTAAAAATAACCTGCAATCATCATTTTTTCCAAAAAATCAAATCCGTGAAAAAAAGCAAATTAAGAAAGAAATTTGATTTTCTATTACGACAGTCCTGCTTCTTAGCCGCATATCACAATTTTATGGCGGGGATGATTTTTATGGGCTATCTCCTCATTCTATATAATATAAATTCGGCTCTCCTGTTTCTTATCCTGCCTTCTTCAGTGTTATTGCTGGCAAGGGGTCTTCTTTCTCCGTAGCCTTCTGTGGTAATTTTGTTAGCCGGTATACCCCGTCCAACCAGATATGTTTTGACGCTTTCCGCCCTTCGTTCCGACAGTCTCTGGTTTGCTTCATCGCTTCCCAGAGAACATGTATGTCCGATAATCAGAAGATAAACATCCTCATTAGCGCTTATAAGTTCGATAATTCTATCTAAGATTCTGTGTGCTCTTGGCGTGAGCTCGGCTCTATTTATAGGAAATTTTATACTTATTCCCTCAACTTCATCTTTTATATCTTCGAAATTGTCCACAATAACCAAGGAATCTTCGGCTCCGAAAGTTTTCTTTACAATCTCTTTTTTGTTTAATTCTATCGTATACATATTACTGCCCGGCTCCCTTCTAACTCCCAACTCGATAGTTTTATCGAAATAACCTTCTGACGTAATATGCGCTATATACATATCGGGTTTCAATGAAAAAGAATGAATTTTTCTATCCAGGGAAATCCCGACCGTATCTCCCTGCCGGCTATTTATTACAGTATTTCCCGCTACGGGTTCTCTGCTTTCATTATCGATTAATTCAATAGCAACGGAAAACCTTTTCCCTTCTTCAACTTCCTTCTTCATATCGGTAATTTTATAAGATAAGTTAAGGCTAACACGGGGTGAAAGCTCATATTCCGAACCAAACTGTTCAAGCTTATTCAAAGCCAGCGTGCCTTTAACCAATTCATTTTGATACTCTACTCCAAAATTCACATCGCGCCCATCTGTTTCGGCAATGAAAGCCAGACCATTCGGGAGAGAACCTTTTATTCCCCCAAAGAGTCCGAAAGCCCAGTTTTCGTGTGTCTCATCGAAAAACGCATCGATATTTATGTGTTGGCTTCTTGGTCCGTAACCCACAAATTTCCCCCTGCCTATTCCACCTGTTATATCGAAATTTTCGCTTATTTTTTTTGTAGCGACGATGTACGCGGAAGCAACCTCCGGAGGTCTATCCGTATAGTTTTCATCATTAAAAACCTCATCGTAGCCGGCGGGAGAAACGTACTTATCGACGGCAACCTCACTTACGCCAA
>CAZQNI010000473.1:0-1519 GCA_964594255.1 uncultured bacterium
GCTTTTGTACAATTAAATACACCTTTTAAATTTATCTGCATAACTTGGTCCCAATCTTCTTCTTTCATTCGCATGAGCAAATTATCTCGGGTGATTCCCGCATTATTGACCAATATATTAATATCTCCAAGAGAAGAACTTACCTCAGCAACTGCAGATTTTACACTTTTTGAATCGGTTACGTCAACTTTCATAAAGATCGCTTTAACCCCTGAACTTTTGGCTTCTTCTGTAACATATGCCGCATCCTGGATGTCAAAAATAGCACAATCTACTCCCTTTGAAGCAAGTTTTAAAGTTATTCCCTTCCCAATACCTGCTCCGCCTCCCGTAATTAAAGCCACTTTTTCATTCATCAAGAATCCCCTTTAAATCTGTTGGATAAGAAATACTCATTGTTTCGACTTTGTCAAGTGTGTTTTTTACCATTTTGGTCAAAACACTCCTGTGTCCAATTTCAATAAAACGCTCTACACCATCTCTTTTCATGTTTTGCAGAGTATCGACCCAGCGTACCGGCTGTTCGATTTGAGAACCAAGGGTTTCTAAAATATCATCTGTTTTGGTAACTTTTCTACCCGTAACATTAGTGTAAACAGGTACCTTGGGTTTCCTCATTTCCGTCTTTGAAAGGACTTTTTTAAATGGAGTCGTAATCTCTTGCATTAGTGGAGAATGAAAAGCTCCCGAAACCGCAAGAGGAATAATTTTTGCTCCTTCTGCTTGTAAGGTTTTCTCTGCACGCTTAACCGCTTCGGTTTCTCCAGTAATGACGGTTTGAACGGGTGTGTTAAAATTCGCAGCTTTAACAATGCCCTCCGAAGAATTTACAATTTCCACAACTTTTTCACATGGTAGGCCTATCACCGCACTCATTGTACCTTTTTTTGCAGTACCCATCAACTCTCCTCTAAAACGAACCAGGTGAAGAGTATCCGAAAAGCTAAATGTTCCGGCGACAAGATGTGCTGTATATTCTCCAAGACTATGTCCGGCGACGCAAGAAAAATCAAGCTTATCTTTTATAATATTAAAAATAACGTACGAGTTTAGGAGTATTGCGACTTGAGCATTTTTGGAATCCGTTAACACATCCTGGGGTCCTTCAAAAGAAATTTCTTTTAAAGAAAACCCAAGAAGTTTATCTGCTTCATCATAAAGTTTTTTCGCAACTGGGAATTCTTCGTACAAATCTTTTCCCATTCCCACCCGTTGGATTCCCTGACCAGGGAAAAGTAGTGCTGTCTTCATTTAGTTAAACTTTCCTGTATAAGTGAATTGACTTTTAAATCGTAAAACTTATATCCTTTAAGAATTGCGTTTTTTATGGCTTTCTCGTTGGATTTTCCATGACAAATTACTGTAATACCGTTAATACCCAACAATATAGCTCCTCCATACTCTTCGTAATTTACTTTTTTTATCAATTTTTTAAATACAGGTTTCATAAGAAGACCACCCATCGCTGCAATCAAATTTTTTGTCGTTCCCTCTTTTATTTCAGAAAGAACAAAATCAA
>CAZQNI010000474.1:0-1517 GCA_964594255.1 uncultured bacterium
TCGAATGGCAGAATTCACATACAGAAGGTGTTGATTGGTACTCTTGCGGTGCGGCGCATACCTATCCCTTGAACGCAAATCAAAAAGCATACGGAGCCTGGTGGATGTGGGCACGGCTTGCCGGATGGGATGGGGAATAATTGGAAATTATATAGTTTTTAAGTTTTTAAATTTGAAATTTTTTCTCAAAGAGTTCTATACAGGCATCGACAACGTCAGAGTCGTATTGAGTACCTTTGCCCTTTAAAATTTCCTCCAGGGTCTTTTTAAGATCGTGAGAAAACCTGTAAGGTTGAGATGAAGTCATAGCTTCCAAAACATCTGCTACCGCAAGGATTTTTGCTCCCATATCAATTTTAGTTCCTTTAAGACCCAAAGGATAACCGGAACCGTCAATTCTTTCATGGTGCTGAAGGACTATTCTGGATGCTTCTTCCATTACTTTGATTTTTGATATTACTTTGTAACCAATATATGAATGGAATTGCGCAATGTCATACTCTAATTGTGTTAAGCTCCCTGGTTTATTAAGAATTTCCGAAGGCACACATATTTTACCCACATCGTGCAGTTTACTCGCAGCTCTTAAGGCTAACTTCTGCCTGAGGTTTAACTCCAGGTATTCAGCTAAAGCCTCACTGATTTTAGCTACTTTCTTTTGGTGTTGACTAACACGAGTCTCTATACTTTCTACGTATTTTTCAACGGCTGGGAGCGATTCAGACATTGCTTCCTTTAGAAGCTCGAACCTCTTATGTAGCTCATCAGCCGCATTTTTATGGTCCGAATTCTCTTTCTCCCAATCACTTACTTTTTGACGGAACTCCGCAAACTCATGCATTTCATACACCTCTAATTATAAATAACTACTTAACAACTAATCAAATTTTTATAAAAACATATAATCTTAACAAACATTTTACGATTTTTTTAATATTTTGTCAAGGGCTTTTTTCTGGTTTATTTAATAGCATGTGAGTATAAAAAAGTTCGTAATTATACAACAATAAACACAGAATATTAAAGTTGTTATCCTTCATCTATTGCAAAAAATCAACTTATTATTATATTATTATAGAGGAAAATGCGAAATTGAAATTAAAAATATAATAAAAGAAGGAAAAAACATTGAAACAAACCGAAGAGATAGGAAAAAAGTTAAGAAAATTTCGAAAAAATAAGGGCTGGACTCTCAAGAAAATGGCCGGTAAATTAGGGTTACACTGGACTACCATTCAAGCTTGGGAAAAAGGTAAATACGGTATTCCCTCGACCAAAGTTGATAGAGTTTGCAAAATACTCGGCATTTCCCCCAGTCTTTTATTCGAAGAAAAGCCCGACAAAATACTTTATCCTTACGTTGAAGGTGTATTCCAAAGCACTTCTGTTCTGGCTCCTGAAAATATCAGTAAAAATATTAACATAAAAGAAATTTTACCGACTGGAGCCGATTTCGCTCTTTTAAAAGTCGAAAGTGATAGCATGAAAAACGCAGGTATCTTAAAAGGTGATTGGGT
>CAZQNI010000475.1:0-1512 GCA_964594255.1 uncultured bacterium
AAGCTTTTTTATCCTTTTGCATTTCCAATCTGTCGGCTAAATCAAGCAATTTTTCATGATGCGCCCCGCCGTAAATTCCCGAACCGAAGCCAATCAAGCCATAATCGGCAACAGTTTTCATATCGCAGTTTGCTGGCTTTATTAGTTTAGCGTTCAGTACTTCGCTGATTGCCCCGGCAACTTTCAGAGTATTCCCATGATGTACCGATTCGCAAATTATTAGGATTTCTTTGTTATCCATATCTTTATCTCCTCTTAAGCAAATAGCTAATTTTTCGTTTCGTAATATTTCTTTGCCTTTTCAGTAACAGACAGAATGAATTCGCTTTTTTCTTCAGTATATTTGACTCTATTGTTTGGATATTGTTTCGACAGTTCTCTTTTTAAATCATTATAACGTTCAGCAACTTTTGGAAATTCTTTTAGATAATCTCTAAAATATAGCCTGTCCCATAATTCCGAGTCTGCTTCAACCATGTGGATATGATGCGTGCGTTTACCTTTTAAATTTCGTTTGATAAACCACGCGTAATACGGCGGTCCACTATCTCCGAAAGCCGGACGCCATATATATTCATATCCTTCAGCTTCCAAAACAGGCACAATTTGTCTTTTCGTTTCTTCCAAGCTCGTCACTTCTACTAAAATATCGATAATGGGTTTAGCTGAAAGACCCGGTACTGCCGTACTTCCAAAATGCTCTATTCTTTTTATTAAACTCTGAGGCAATTTCTCGCGCAGGAAATCAGCTTCATCTTCAAACATTTTTCTCCATACCGGCTCATAAGGAACAATGGATATTTCCTCTTTCACTAATTCGTCTATGCGTTTTCTAAGTTTTTCGTTCATATTGGTACTTCATACAGTCTTTTAAAAACCAATAACTTGAGACATTTGTTTTAAGAATCTTGTGATAATTCTGTGGCTGCTACTTGTGTTATGGCTTAAAGAACAAATGCCAAAACAATACTAAAGAATTTCATGTCGCTATGTGTTGTGGTAAATTCAGCCTCAACATTCACGTTATTAGAGGCCATATAACCTACTCCAATTCCAAAGGAAAGACCTGTCTCTTTATATAATGTTTCCATATTATCGATCCTCTCAATTACCGTCTCACTTGTAAAACCTATTTTGCCTTTCATATATATTTCGTTAACCGGTATCGTTCTTACTACGCCATACACACCAAGTGTTCTTATGTGCGCTCTGTTCCCGGGAGAACCACCTACATAATCTCCGCCAAAGTATCCCAGATTGAAATCCTCTTCAAGTCCTGCTTCGATATATCTGTTCCCAAAGGGTATGGTGCAACCACCAGTTCCTCCGAGAGAAAAAATATTCAAAGAATTCTTTTCTAAAGCAAACGTACCAGATTTAAACCCTATATACCCTTTTATTTTTTCTTTCTCTGCATATCCGGTAATTGCAGTAAAATAAAAAATTGCTAACATCAAGATTAAAATATATTTTTTCATATAAACTCCTTTAATTTTCACTGACAGCGAATTT
>CAZQNI010000476.1:0-1507 GCA_964594255.1 uncultured bacterium
AGTGATTTTAAATGAGACGAATTAATTTTCAATCTGAGTTAAGAAGTGTTTTTAAAGAGATTGGGCTGATTGCTAAAAGATTGGGATTTTCTGTTTATATTGTGGGAGGGCCTGTACGTGATATACTGCTTGGGAGATCTTTCCAGGATGTTGATATCGTATGTGTGGGCAACGCAGTTAAGTTGGCAAAGGTTTTTAGCAAAAGAGTTAAAGGAGAATTTATTTATCGGCGTCGTTTTCCAAATGCGACAGTCAAATGGAATAATTCCGCAAAGGTTGATTTTGTTTCTGCTCGCAGTGAAGTCTACCCCAAAAACAAAGTTAGTCTACCCAGGGTACGGAGGACGAAAGATCTCCTAGTTGACCTTAAAAGAAGAGATTTTACCGTTAATGCTATAGCAGTAGATCTAAATCCCGGAACTTTTGGAAATTTATACGATCCTTTTAATGGTCTTTTGGATTGTCAGAAAAGGCTCCTCCGAGTTTTGCATCCCAATAGTTTCAAAGAGGATCCCACCAGGATTTTCAGAGCTATAAGATTTTCTATGGAACTTTCTTTTCAATTAGAAGAAAATACAAAGAAGTTACTTTATAAAGATTTAAAGTTCCTTAAACAGTTGTCACAGGCAAGATTATGGAAGGAAATTAAAGTATGTTTGAAAGATGGTTCGGATGTCCTTAACTATCTAAAAAAATATGGTGTTTTGAGAGTTTTGGGCTTTTCTTATCCAGGTCAAGGGTTTTTGGAGAGAGTCGATGTAGGGTCGATCCAGTTTGATGTAAGTCCCGTTAATACTCTAATAATAGCCCTCATTGAGAAAAAACCTGTTCGTGGTTATACTTTCGAAAAAAGCTTTATTCAACAAATTAAGTATGTTAGGGAAATTAACAACAAAGCTCTTCGGAATATAGAAGTTGTACATAAGCTTTTTAAACTTGAAGATTACTCTTTGTTGTATCTTTTCGCCAGGTATCCCAAAAACTCAATAATAATTGAGAATTTCTTTGACAATAGAGAAAAACTTAAGCCTGAGTTAAACGGAGAAGATATCAAAAAATTAGGAGTCAAGGAAAGCCCTGAAATCGGCAAGTTAATGAAACGGATAATAGAAGGGAGATGGATTGGGAAGATATCGGGGCGAGATGAGGAGGTTGATTTAGTGGAAAGATATTTAGGAGGTAAAGATGTCAGTTGGTAAGTTGAGAGAGTGGGTGGATACGCTCGGGAGGTATATTTGAAACTGATAAAAAACGAGATTTGTTAGTTAAATTACAAAAAGAAAGTAGAGAAAAAGACTTCTGGGATGATACAGTAAAAGCAAAAAAAACAATGAAGGAAATTCAAGAAACAGAATCTTTGATAAAAGAATGGGAAGAGTATAGAGAAAATGTTGAGTACCTTTCTGAGTTAGAAAGTTTAGGTGAAAGCGTTGAACTTATAGAGAGAGAAGTAAATAAAATCAAAGATAAATTAGAAGATTTTGAATTACGAATAGTTCTTTCGGAA
>CAZQNI010000477.1:0-1502 GCA_964594255.1 uncultured bacterium
TCTCATCTGCGAAACTAAACCATATTGTTCTTCTTTGGGGAATTTCTTTGTTGTCCCATATATGTCCGCAACAAGGTCAATTCCCTCTTGCCAAATTTCCAAATCTCTATGAGTATTTTTCTTTTTTTTCATTCTTTATTCAAATCCCTAACAATTTTTTCCATCCAACTATCCCACCATCCAACATACCAACCTCTAAAAATCATATTTATAAAGTATTTTTGAATCCTAATTTAAAGGAATTAGGGGCAAAGTCAAGGGAGTTCACGTAATCCTTGCGTGAAACTCAGTTGATTGGTTAATTGGATGCTTGGGCTTTTATAGTTAGATGGTTAAGGGGGATTATTTTTTCCCTTTCAGATATTTGACAAAGTCGCAAGTCATTCTATTCGGTGTTTGAATCCTATAGAGTAAATGATTAATCTATAATTCCGGAGGAGCTATAATCTCAATATGTTGATACCCCAATATTTCATTACTCAAATTGACCATTTTTCTTGTTTTTACTTTAACGATATGTTTGAAATTCCAGCTCAAAACGTACTTGATCTCGTTTACTACTGCAACTGCAACATGGAGCGCATCACTCCTAAATTTTTCCGGGAATGCTTCTTTCTCTATATAATAATCAGCCAATTCTTCAGTTTCGCTGTCAATCTTCAATAATTTGAAATCTTTGATTATCTTCATCATTTCTTTTCGTATATGGTCAGAAGCCGCTTCAATTTCTTCTACCACTAAAGCAGAAATAAATACCTGATAATTTTCAATATCTTTCCAAAATTCCTCAGTCATTTGTTTGCGATCTTGCATCCTGTGGTCAAATAAAGCACTAATTACTGACGTATCAAGATAGATGGATCTCTTTTTTATATTAGTTACTCACTTTTTTACGAGAATAGGACTTTAACAATCTGATAAGATGGAGCTCAAACATCATCTCATCATTGGGAAAGTCTTGCCTAACTTCCCTTTCCAGTTTTTTGTAAATATCTTTTGATATCCCTAACTCTTGTGCCTTTTCTCTAATATTAAATATAATAGCCACCATTACCTCTTTCTTTAATAATAAGATTTAAAGCATTAGAAGTCAATAGGGAAGGTGTGTACTCTATTGCTCTATTCTCTATTGGGGGTGGGTCTTCTTTTTTTGAATTTGGGCGTCGTGCGTCAAGCGGAAGTCATTTTGCTTTTCTGAAACTTTCCTGAGGTATTCACCGTAATTGTTTTTATTGTATTTTTCGGCGATTTTCAGTAATTCTTCTTTATTAATAAATCCCATCCTATATGCGATTTCCTCGATGCAGCCTATTTTTAAACCCTGGCGGCTTTCTATTGTGGCTATATATTTTCCCGCCTCCAGTAAATCATCATACGTTCCCGTATCCAGCCAGGCAAAACCTCTTCCAAAAAGTTCTAAATTTATTTTTTCCTCTATCTGCGTTCTAAATTTCGATGTGATTCGGAAATCTTTAAATATCATATTTGTCTAATATTTTTGA